>NZ_JBHUGY010000074.1:0-147459 GCF_042682105.1 Mesorhizobium calcicola | reverse complement strand
CCGGCGAAGGCTGGCCACTCTATGGACGGGATGACTCGCCGCACTCGGTCGTAGAGCGCGGTCGTGCGCGTGGAGGCGTTGAGCATGCTTTACCCTCATTATGCTCTCATTGAGTATAATCAGGGTATATGCTTAACTTGAGCATATTGAATGTCAAGCGCGTGAAAGTGGCAATTTTGTCCCTACCACAGTTCGTTCCGCCAGAACCGTCTGGCGGAAGCGGAAGCGTTTGGCCGGAGGCCCTCGTGTTTCCGACACCGTCTCACCGGTCTCCTCGACTAGGTCCTGCTGTTCGATGAGACGCCGGAAGTTCTGCTTGTGCACGAGCCGGCCGGCGAGCGCTTCAACGGTGCGCTGCAACTGCAGCAACGTGAATGTCGGCGGCATCAGTTCGAAGACGACCGGCCGATATTTGATCTTGGCGCGCAACCTGGCAATGCCGGTGGCCAGAATGCGACGGTGATCAGCCTGCATTGCTCGGCCGAACACCGACTGCAGAATGTCTGGATCGCGGCCGCGGTTTGCTTCACAGACAAACGCCGCCTCGTAAAGCAGTTCGTATCGCTGCAGGACCAATTCCTCGTTCCAGCCATAGCCATCCAGACCGAAGGCGATCGCCGCTCGCTGCCGGCGATCATGGTGCATAGGTCGATCGTCGGCGGCATCCACCCAGGCCTTCAGTCGCGGAACGATCACCTCCAATAATGAAGAGGGGACACCAGCTCGATGATCTTCCCATGGGAAGTACTCGTACCAGTTGCGCCAAGCGCCTTCGTCGGCGGATGCCGCGTGCTCCTCTCGGGTCAAGGCGAGATAGCTGATCGAAACCACACGTTGCGCGCTCCCGTTCGACGCTCTGTCGCGATCGGCGAATGTGTACAGCTGCTCGATGTAACCCAAAGGGTGTTTTGTCTGCTGTTCAACCCAATCCCTTAGACCCGATTGCAGTGAACGATGAACGAGTTCAAAAGGGCCGGACGGCAAAGCGTCCGCCCGCCCAATCGTCAGGACGCGTGGCTCACCATTCGTCACGGCGATCACAACAGCGATGAGATCCGCACAGACGGCCTGGCTTCGGTTGCTTCTTGCTGGCTGCTTCGTCCTTAGTGTTGTCTTGTCCTGCATTGGGGTTCGATGAAATTCCGATTATCGAGTCGCCCCCAAGGGGCCAACGTGAGCCAAGGTGAACTGCTGTCTGCGGCCCGTCAACGTTCCGTGCTACCGCATTCTCCCCAGTCATACGACTGCCAGTTGGTCGGTGGAACAACGCAATGATCGAATATTCGTGGGCGAGAAGCGCAAACGGTTGGTATCGAAGCAGCGCGATGGGGGCTCTGACCAGGTTCCAGAGAAGATCGTCATTGTCGCCGGCGGCGCGGCCGGTTTCGCAGCGGCCAAAAAACTACGGCGCGAACACTATCAAGGCAGCATCGTCATGCTCAGCAACGACGAAGCGTTTCATTGGTCTGGAAGTTGCCGCGCCCCCTGCGCTCGCGCAATATCGAAGTTCATGTAGTCGCGCGGGACAAACGACCCATGGAGCGGGTCTTGCGTCCGCAAATGGGTCGTATTCCATCTCAAGGACACGGCGGGCAGCATTGACGGCAGCAAGGTGAAGCTCAGCTGCGGCCGCACGTTGGCGGCGGATTTCGTCGTCGCCGGCGTGCGACCGCGGACCGAGCTTGCCGAAAAGGCGGGCTCAGCCTCAATCACGGTGTCGCGGTGAACGCTTTCTGGAGACAAGCGCGCCGGGGATATTCGCGGCCCCCGAGCAAGCCCTTGAGCAATGGCGCGTTCTGGGCTGGCATATCCTCCTCGAAAAGCCCGTATGCAGTTCAACTCTTCCGCACCTGCCAAGCGAGGTAAGCAATCGCCGCGCCCACGCTTAGCAGCTCCATCCCCAACAGCAGTCCGATTAGCCACACGGCCGTCACGGGAATCCTGATCCACAGTATCGGGGAAAGAAGAATCCCGATCAGTCCACTCCCCAAGACCCAGCCCCAGTTGGGAAAGGGACGGATGGTGAGGGCGAAAACGACCTTCGAGATGCCCTCGATCATGAAGAAGACGATCAGCAGCAAGGTGATAGTTAGCAGGCCGTTTCCAGGATGGCGCAGAAAAAGGAGACCAATCATCACAGCAAGGATGACAGAGATGAGTTGCAACCAGAAATGAGGCACGTGGCGCGCACCGACCAGGCCTATGCCTTGCAGGGCTCCGCTGATGATCAGCAGCCACCCGAGCAGGACCACCACACCGACCGACGAGATCACAGGAAAGATCACCGCTAGAATTCCGGCCGCGACCAGCAGCACGCCCTCTACCAGATACCAAAGTGAGTACCGCTTGACAGTCTGCCGCATTGCGTCGCGAAAGACCTCTGCGGCAGCATCCAACGAAATCGAGCTGGCCCGCCTCCAAAAACCGTCTGTATCTACGATAACCTCAAGCCGGTCCGCATGCGCCTTTGCGATTCTCAGGAGAGTTGCCGCCGTTTCCTGGGCTGTTCATCCGCGGGCTTGTGAAGCGGCAACCAGTTCCTTGAAAGGGGCCTCTAATGCGACCTCACAGTTGACTTCCCGATCGGGGCTGTTCTCGGGCAGGATTGGTGGTTCAACCTTCTGGGACATGCACAAGAAGTGCATCGCGGAGGAAAGGTTCCGACGCGCCTCAATGATTGATCATGTTTCTGAAAAAGCGGCCGGCTCATCAGCCGGCGAGGCGCCCCTCGCATTGGTCGAGACATCCCCGACTCCTGGAGGGACAGCGGGGCGCCCACCACCAATGCCGATCTGCGCAAGCTCGCACGGCTCGAGCGCTTTGCCCGCGGCCTGGCTTGCGCTTTTCCCTGGCCGGCCGCGATGGTGCGGGCGCTCCCCGATGAAGCAATCGTCTGCCGCTGCGAGAACGTGACTGCCGGAGCCGTACGCGAGAGCGCGGGTTTCGGCGGCGGCGAGGCCAACAGGGTGAAATCGCTGTCGCGCGTCGGCATGGGGCGATGCCAAGGGCGCTATTGTCAGTTGGCTGCCGTTGAGCTTGTTGCGGGCCAAGCCGGCTGCACCCCCAGCGCTGTCGGCCGGTTTCGCGGGCAGGCTCCTGTCCGGCCAGCGCCTATCGGCGCTTTTCTGCGGAACGGTTGATGCAAATTGCGAAGGCCGCGCATGGATCAGGATCACATCCTAGAAATCGGCGACCTTCCCCCAGGCCGAAGCATCGAAGCGCCGCGGGTCGTAGGACTTCGGATCAACGATCGGTTTGGAGCCAGTCACCAGATCGGCGACGAGGTGCCCGGCGCCTGGTCCGATGCCAAAGCCGTGTCCCGAAAACCCGGCAGCCAGGAAGAAACCAGGAATCGTATTTATCTCGCCGATGGCAGGCACGCCTTCTGGCGCCAGTAGTGAGTGAATTGATCTAAAAGCGCGGCGGAGGCTCCGTTCGGCCTGATGCGCTGGGCGATCTTGCGGAAACCTGAACAAGTGCCAGCGAAGGCCGTTTCATGCCGTCGAACGTGTCCGTCGAAGTGGGCCGGTGAAACCCTCCTTCGCCGAAGGATTGCAAACTGGGCCAGTGGCCACCTTGTCATGTTCAGCTTGGTGCCTCGTCGCCGCTTCGTTCTCAAGGCAGCCTCTCAGCGCGCGCTTGCTAGGACGTAGTGACGATTTAAGGGTTTGGGATTCCCAAGGATTGGCAAATCAGATTCAACGCTGATTTTTGGAGATCGGCGATGGATTGCGATGCGCTTGGGGACGACCAGTGGGACCGGATCAAGGGTTTTGTGCCCGGCGGCACGAAAGGCAAGCGCGGCCCGCGTACAGATAATCGGAAGTTCCTCGACGCGCTGTTGTGGATGGCGCGTTCGGGTGGCCGTTGGCGCGACCTGCCGGAGCGGCTTGGCGATTACCGCTCGGTGAAGCGGCGCTATTATCGTTGGATCGGGATGGGTGTGCTGGACGATATGCTGGAAATGCTCGCCCGCGAAGCCGACCTCGAATGGCTGATGATCGACAGCACGATCGTGCGAGCGCACCAGCATGCCGCCGGGGCACGCAAGGTCAAAGGGGGGCGGATGCCCAGGGCCTGGGTCGGTCTCGCGGCGGCCTGAGTACCAAGATCCACGCCGCCACCGAGGCGCTCGGCCTTCCCATCCGCCTGATCGGCACCCCCGGCCAGCGCAACGACATCGCCTTGGCCCACGACCTGATCGACGGTATCGACGCCGATGCCGCCATCGCCGACAAGGGATACGACGCCGATCACCTCGTTGACAGGATCACTGAACAGGGCGCAGAGGTCGTCATCCCGCCCAAGCGCAACCGCAAGGCCCAGCGGCCATACGACCGCGATCTCTACAAGGAGCGCAACCGCATCGAGCGCTTCTTCAACAAGCTCAAGCAGTTCAGGCGCGTCGCAACCCGTTACGACAAGCTGCTCGCAAACTTCATGGGTTTCGTCAAACTCGCAGCGATCGCCATTTGGCTCAGATAGTTAAATCGTCACTACGTCCTAGTACTGGAAATCGACCAGCGAGCCGTTTCGATAACACAAAAAACCCGGCGGTTGCCCGCCGGGTTTTCGATTTCGACAAGTCGAAATGTATTAGAACGAGCGCTGGAAGCGGAGGAGACCGCCGACGCTGCTCTTCTTGTCGGCGCCAGTCCAGTTGGAGAAGTCGGCGTCGTCGAACTTGCCTGCATTGAGGTAGTCGACTTCGGCCGTGATCGTCATGCCGGGAACGATGTCGTAGGCGATGTTCGCGGCGACGCCGAGATTCTTCCATTCGTCATACGAAATCTGGGCGTTGAACGAGGTCTTCTCGTTGAACTTGTAGGTACCACCGCCCCACACTGCCCAGTTGCCGCCCCACTGCTTGTAGAAGCCGCGACCGCCAGCCGGAATGGCCCAGGTGCCGTCGCTCAGGTTGTCGTCGGTGCCGTAACCGCCCATGACCCACAGCTGGATGGCGTCATTGACGTTCACGTCCAAGCGGACCTTGCCGGCGACTTCTTCGTAGTTGCTGTCATAAGCAACGACGCCGGTGATCGCGCCCCAGCCCTGCGTGTACTTCACGCCGCCGACGACGTGCGGAACGTAGCTGTCGATCGTGCCGACCAAGCCCGCGCCTTCTTCGAGCGAGAGAACGGCCGAGAAGCCGTTGCCTGCGTCGAAGTAGTACTGGACGACGTTGGTGTCGAAATCGCCGTAGGGAACCAGCGTATCCTGGATGACGTTGCCGGCGTAGCCGATGAACGTGTTGAAGGCCGATTCGTCCTTACCGACGCGCAGGCCACCGAGCTGGATCCAGGCGAAGTTCAGCGAGGTGCCCTTGTTGCCGGCAGAGTTGTTGTTAAATTCATTTGCTTCCGTGAGCGGATCGTCAACCGACGGGTAGCCATTGCGGTTGCCGAAGTTCCACCGGGTCTCGGTGTAGGTCTTCAAGGTGCCGAGTTCGGTTTCCTGGCCGGTCCAGGTCTTCAGCGTGAAGCGGGCATTCTTGTACCAGGTGCTGTTTTCTTCACCATCCTCGTGATCGAAGCTCTTAGCACCATCGAACGAGCCGACGTCGCCGAGGCCGATGTCGTAACGGACATAGCCGCCGATGCGCAGGCAGGTTTCGGTGCCGGGGATGTAGAAGTAGCCAGCGCCGTAGACGTCGCAGATCTTGACGTATTCAGCGGGTTCCGGCTCGGCGACGACGACGGCGTCGGCGGCGCGCGCACCGGAAACTGCGAGCAGAGCCGCAGCGGAGCCGAGGAGAAGGCTCTTGATGTTCATTTTCTGACCTCCAGTCAAAAGTTAAAAAACGGGTCTGGGTATTCTTTGCTGAAGGACAGCGTTCCCTGCCCCATCCCCACTACCGAAAAAGATGCGCACCGCGCCGCTCCTTCGAATTCGACATTACCCATGAGACGGCGGCGTTCAACCACGATCGTACCGGCGAAAGGGCTGTTCGGCTGCTATCCCCCCGCGTTGTTGCACAAATGACACGATTTGGCCTCACTCAGAAAGCTCTCGTTAACCATTCGCCCCTCTGCAACCCCCTTGTTTGCCGCGGAATCCGGCGATCGGCCGACGGAATCATGGCAAGGCCCCGAGTCGCCAGCCAGGAAACTGCCGCAGAACCGCCGCATCCATGGAAAGACGCGGGTTCGGCGCGTTCTTATTTTTCCACATAATGACGCGGGCTTGCTGATTGTACCGGCGCTTTCCTTGATCCAGCGGCGCAACGGAGAGGTGGCCGAGTGGTCGAAGGCGCTCACCTGCCAAGGGAGTGGAGGTCAAAAGCTTCTCGTGGGTTCGGATCCCATCCTCTCCGCCACTTTTGCCGGCTTCGAAGGCGACCATCCAAAAATTATTACATGAAAACAGATGGATGGCGGGATATTCCGCTGCCAGCGCCGTGCGATTCGGCGATAAAACGCACTGAAGAAAACGCCGGTTTGTTCGATTCTGACTGGAGGTCAGAAAATGAACATCAAGAGCCTTCTCCTCGGCTCCGCTGCGGCTCTGCTCGCAGTTTCCGGTGCGCGCGCCGCCGACGCCGTTGTCGTCGCCGAGCCGGAACCCGCTGAATACGTCAAGATCTGCGACGTCTACGGCGCTGGCTACTTCTACATCCCCGGCACCGAAACCTGCCTGCGCATCGGCGGCTTTATCCGTTATGATATCAGCGCCGGCGAGGAAGGCAGCTTCGATGGTGCTCGCGCCTCGGACGTGGAAGACGGCAGCAGCAACGACACCTGGCACAAGAACGCCCGCTTCACGCTGAAGACCTGGACTGGCCAGGAAACCGAACTCGGCACCTTGAAGACGTTCACCGAGACCCGCTGGAACTTCGGCAACGGTGATGGCGGCGTCGCCAGCAATGCCACTCCTTCGCTGAACTTCGCCTGGATCCAGCTCGGTGGTCTGCGCGTCGGTAAGGACGAATCGGCCTTCAATACGTTCATCGGCTACGCCGGCAACGTCATCCAGGATACGCTGGTTCCCTATGGCGATTTCGACACCAACGTCATCCAGTACTATTTCGACGCAGGCAACGGCTTCTCGGCCGTTCTCTCGCTCGAAGAAGGCGCGGGCGCTGGCAAGCCTGGCGTATACGGCGTCGGTACGATCGACAGCTACGTTCCGCATGTCGTCGGCGGCTTGAAGTACACGCAGGGCTGGGGCGCGATCACCGGCGTTGTGTCGTATGACAGCAACTACGAAGAAGTGGCCACCAAGGTTCGCTTGGACGTGAACGCGTCTGACGCCATACAGCTGTGGGTCATGGGCGGCTACGGCACCGACGACAACCTCTCGGATCCGACCTGGGCCAGCCCGGCTGGTGGCCGCGGCTTCTACAAGCAGTGGGGCGGCAATTGGGCGATCTGGGGCGGTGGCACCTACAAGTTCAACGAGAAGACCTCGTTCAACGCTCAGGTCTCCTATGACGAGGACCAGAACCTCGGCGTCGCGGCGAACATCGCCTACGACATCGTTCCAGGTCTCACGGTCACGGCCGAAGTCGACTACGTCAATGAAGGCGACTCCAACTGGACTGGTATTCCGGCTGGTGAGGATAGCGCCATCGGCGGTCTCCTCCGCTTCCAGCGCTCGTTCTAAGGGCTGGTTCCAACAGGTGAAATCCAGCCCGGGCGCACAAACGCCCGGGCTGTTTTTGTTTCGCGGTTAGCAGACAAGAGGAAAAGGGGGATCGGTGGCTGAATAAGTCTGCGGGACGATTTCGTGGGATTCGTCGTCTTGGCGAATGAAATCGTTTTGTCTGACAAAAGCTCTTGAAAGGACGCTTTCAAGCGGGTAGGGCTGACCTATCCACTCGGGGGTGTGGCAAAAAAATGACGAACGAAGCGATTCAAGAGGGAGTGCCCTCTGACCATTTTGCGATATTCTCTTCTCAGACTGCAAAGATACAATACAGTTACAACAAGATACGAGAAGTAAAGTCGTTCAGGGTCGGGGAGCTGTTTTCAGCATATCGGGACATATTGTGGGATGATGGGCGGCATAAATACAATGTCAGCTCTTTCATCGGCGAGATAGATGAGCTTCTCCTCGGGGAGCGATTCAGCGCCTTTGACCAAAGTACCCTGGATAACCTTATTGGTACCTTGCGCCAGCGCGGCAACAGCAACGCAACCATCAATCGAAAGATGGCTGCCCTCAGCAAACTGCTGCGCAAGGCTCAAAAGATGGGGGATATCCACAGCCTGCCCGAGTTCCGCCGCCAGAAGGAGCGGGCGGGGCGGATTCGTTTCCTCGAGAGGGACGAAGAGGCACGGCTGTTCGCCACCATCAAGAACCGCAGCGAGGATGCCTACAGGCTGTCAGTCTTCCTGGTGGACAGCGGATGCCGTCTCGGCGAAGCACTCGGGTTGATCTGGAACGACATCCAGGAGCATCGCGTCAGTTTCTGGATCACCAAATCCGGCCGCAGCCGCACCATTCCGATGACCGAGCGGGTCAAGGAGGTCATCAAGCTGCCAGCCACCGAAGGCCGTCGGCCCAAAGGCCCGTTCACCAAGCTCAGCCAGGCACAGTTCCGTGCCATCTGGAACGATGCCAAAGCCGAAGTCGGCCTTGGCGCCGATGACCAGGTGGTGCCGCACATCCTGCGCCACACTTGCGCCTCGCGTCTCGTCCAGGGCGGCATCGACATCAGGCGCGTACAGATGTGGCTTGGCCATCAGACGCTGTCGATGACCATGCGTTATGCGCATCTCGCCACCAATGACCTCGATGGCTGCGTCGTCGTGCTGGAAACGCCTCGACCCGCCCAGTCGGACATAGGGGCGGAAAGTCCTCTGCCTTCTTCGGCAGCTCAGCAAGGGGCGAAGACCGAGCCCGTCGCGGCTATGACATCGTCCAGGGCGACCAGGAATGGCGCCAAAGCCTGACGGTTCCGTCGACTTGAAGTAAGTCTAGTGAATACCCGAGATCGATTTTTTGAGCTTGGGTTTTACTTTAGGTTAGCCTGTCGCCCGCCCAATCAAGAAAAGCCGCGATGTTGCCAGACGGACGGCCTGGCCACTGTCACGATCTTGGCACTCGCAATGCTCCGAAACTATCGAGCGATCATATCGATGTTGATGGAGCGATAGACTTTATCCGGGAGGGCAGTTTCAGGCGGACCAAAAATCCAGCAAGAATTCCTCGGGTGCCAAAAACACCCAAAATCTTGTCGATATTCGTTATGACGATCGACGCTGTCGTCACGATAAGGCTGACGTTAGAAATCGAGCCTAACACCGGCTTCATCCGGCGGGCGAGGTCCTCGTACCACGCCTTGAGACGAGCCCAACACCAAGCGGGAGGGCAAAGTTTTCCACTTGATCAGCGATGCAAATTCTCCGCGATCGGCACGCAACCTAAATTCCGCGATCGCCGCCGCCTTTTCCTCGGCCGACATCATAACTGCACCAGCACTTCCTGCTACTGGAGATCGCTCTCCCACGTGACGGATCCGCCATCGCGTTTATCTTCCTGCGCGTCGTGGTTGTCCTCGTCGCCAAGCTTGGCAAAGCCCGCGCCCTGAAGCGAAAACCCACGCTCGACCGTTACCAGACCTTCCTGGCCAACCATCGCCGCTTTCGGGGCACTGCTATCTGGGGCTTATCCATTTCCAGGTGCCGTCAAGTTGACACTCGTTCCAGGCCACGTCTTTACCGCCCTCGATAGCGCCAGCGCTGTAGAACTGGCCTCTGTAGATGCACCCCCACGCAGAGGCTTTGGTGGCCTCCCAAACGAACGCAGGCGAACACATCATTACGCCGTCACTGGCCCGCACCGTTGCGCCGGGAGAGTACCCCATGCCACCCAGCCAGCATCGCTGCTGTTCGGGTTGAGCTTGCTGAGCGATTGCCGCGCTCGATGCCATCACCAGAACAGCCGAAAGAATTGATCGCATCCGATAATTCCCTTCATGCAAACCGGCCCGCCTTTTTGAACGCCGTCGAAGTGGCTTGGTTCCGTATGGTCGGCGCAGGACCCTGGCGACACTGGGATGATCCGGTTACTACCGGCTTCGTCCATTTGGATGTGTTCCGTCTATTTTAGCAGGAGCGTATATTTCTTCGCCAGCCGGTTGCCGTTCCTCAGTCAATGCCGGCAAGGCTCGGCGCCGTTCTGTCGTGTGCCGACAAGAGCGCGCCGGGCCGCAGTCGGGATTGGCTTTTGGGAAGCTCGCCGGCCTACCATCTGACGCTGGGGCCTGAAGGCAGCTGCCATGGGGCACATGCGCATCGATATTGCACGCAAGTCTCTCGAGCCTTGGGCATGGGGGGATTCTCGAAAATTCCCCGTGCCGACGGCCACTCGCCGGACACGCAATCCTTTGGCGGCAGCATGAATGCCTGATGGCCTGGGAGGAACAGATGAGAACGGGATTCGGCAAACCTCTGAGCATCTTTGTCGGGCTCGGATTTCCCAGGGAGATTTCCGACGCCTGGGAAGCCTTCGAACTGCTCAACGACATGCCCTCGCACATGCGAGGACCGGCCCACAACGCGGCGTTGAACGCCTGCAGGGCGGCGATGCGCGGCGAAGTGGACCAAGACGTCGCGCGCGGTCTCGTCAGAACCTACGCCAAGGGGCGCAGCATTCTTCCCAGTCGCCGATTGCCGAAATGGCAGTCGGCTGGAACCAGAGTCTTCTGAGGGACCTGGAAGCTTTGCTCACCGTAAATGACCCGGGCACAACGCTCGCGGCAGCAGGAAAGGCTCGTCGGATTTGGGGTCCCTACGTCATTTCAGATGGAACGGCCGATCCTTCGATCAACCGTAGACTTGCGTCCGAATGGGGCCGCCTGCATTGGACCCTGGAAGCGGGAAGGGCTCTACCTGTCCTTCGGTCTTGTCCAGATATTGCATCAACGCCGTTACCAGGTGGTAGAAAATACTCGCGGGGACCTCCGTCGCCACTGACCTTCCGCGCTCGTCGATCCTGTCGACCCACAAGCCAAGCGGTGCCGGATCGATATGCCATCGGAAGAGGCGGGCGACGCGAGCTTCGATCTCGGGTTTCAGATCAGGCCCGCCAATGCCGTCCAGGGCGATGGCCGCCTTGACGGCTTCGCATTGCGGCCAGCTGCGAGAGAGCCGGTCGAAGGGCATTCCGTGCCGCGACACGGCCGCATAGGCCAGACCTGTGGCCCGGTTCAATCCGCTGGCGATCGCCGACGAATAGAGCTTCCTTGCGTAGACCGCCAAGTCTTTCTGCCCGCTTGCCCGCGCGAAATCGACGAGGAGCGAGGCCCATTCGAAATGGTGCCCTGGTTCGGTCCACTGTCCCTCGTCTCCCGGCAGCGGCACCCAATCGACGTCGAAACGTTCGCCGAGCGTCCAGCTCTCCTGGTCGAAGAAATGGCACCGGAAGAGATCGATGATGCGTGCCGCCCGACGCAGATAGGCGCGGTCGCCGGTGACGCCATACCAGGCAAGGAAGGATTCCAGCATGTGCATATGCGGGTTCGAGAACCGCACCCCGTTCCAGCCGGGGCTCTCGAGGAAGCCGTTCAGGCAGCCGTCCTCGAGATGGGTGTCGATGAAATGAAATGTCTCTTGGGCAAGCCGCAAGGCATCCGGATCGCCGCATCGATGTGCATGGGCAAGCGCCAGGAGCACACAGGAATGGTCGTAGGCATCTTCCACCGGGTCGGCCACGCTGCCGCTGGAATTGAGGGTGCGCACCCAGCCGCCGCGGTCGGTGCGGCCGTATTTCGCGATAAAGTCGATGCCATGGCTGATGAGCCTGTCGGCCGGTCCGCCCCAGCCGCGTTCCTTGGCTACCGCGAAAGCGTAAATCTGGCGAGCCATCGTCCGCATGCGCTTGGGTTTGCCCAACGGCCTTGCATCGAAACCGAGAGCTTCGTGGAAGCCGCCATGCACATCGTCGACACCTGCCGTGGACCACAGCGGCAGGGTCTCGTTGAAGAGCCAGTGCTCGACGCGCTTTCGCCATGATCCGCTGATGATGACGCGGTCGTCCGACGCGGTGAACTTCGTCTCGAGGCGTCCGCTCTTCTCTAACTGTTCGACAACTTTCTTCACGTTCTGGCTGTGGGTGACGGGAGCGACGAATACCGCGTCCGGTGTCGCAACCACCGCCACGTCCTTCATTCCGATGACGGTCAGCAGCCTGCCCTGGCTTCTGAGGTAGGAGCCGCCGCATTCCATAGCGACGACGTCGCCCACTACGACATTGCCGTCGCGGTCCGTCGGGCTGGCTTCGAGCAGCGATTGCCACGAACCAAGGTCGTTCCAGCGGAAGGAAGCCGTAACCATCGCGATGCCGCGTGCATGCTCCATGACCGCGTAGTCGATCGATGTCGACGGGACGGTCGAGTAGAAGCCCTGAGGCAGGTAAATGCCCGAGACGTCGGCCCGTGCGGCCTTATAGGCCCGCTCCGCAGTGTCCCAGATATCCGGCCGGAGGTCGAGAAATGCCTTCCGCATAGTGTCGGCGCGAAACAGGAAGATGCCGGCGTTCCAGTAGAATCTTCCCGAAGACACATATTTGCGGGCCGTCTCGACATTGGGCTTTTCGACAAAGTGCGAAACGGCAGCCACTCCGTCACCATTTGCCGCGACCTTTATGTAGCCGTACCCTGTTTCGGGATGCGTCGGTTTGATGCCGAACACGACAATGCTTCCTGAATCGGCGGCAGGCATGCCCGCTTCGACGGTTCCCCAGAATTGCTTTTCGGTCGATATCTCATGGTCGGATGGGACCACCAACACAAGCGCGTCGCTGCCATGTTCGGAGATTGTCTGCAAGGTGGCTATGGCGACCGCCGCGGCGGTATTGCGTCCAACGGGCTCGAAAATCGGTCTGCCGCCGTTGAGGCCGAGCGGACCGATGTCAGAAATGACGCGGTCGGCATGCCGTTCGGAAGCTATCAGGTAGATCGGCGTCTCTCCGTCCGGCCAGGCCTTGAGGCGTCGAACAGTCTTTGCGAGCATGGAGCCGTCGCCCGAAAGGTCGTGGAATTGTTTGGGATTGTCTTCACGCGAGAGCGGCCATAGCCGTGATCCGACGCCCCCACTCATGACAAAACTTACGATCCGGTCCGGCATGCTCCAATTCCTCTCAGCCAATTCCTGTCAGAACGTCTGGTTGTAGGCTCCGACCTCTGGATTGCGGCGCAGCACGGCATCGAGAGCCTCGAACATCTCGCGACGTCGCTCCGGCGAGACGGGGCTTTCCACCACAACGACAATTTCCGGTTTGTTCGACGAGGCCCTGACCAGACCCCATGTGCCGTCCTGGGCCACGACGCGCACGCCATTCACCGTGACGAGATTGGCCAGCGGCTGGCCAGCGAACTCGATCCCGTCCCCCTTCATTTTCGTGAATTCCCCGACAACTTTCGCGACCACACCGTATTTCACCTCGTCCGGGCAGTGGGGCGACATCGTCGGGGTGCCGAAGGTCAGCGGCAGATCGCGGTAAAGGTCGGCGAGTGTCTTGCCCAGGTTGCGGTCGAGCATCTCGCAGACGGCGATCGCGGTGAGGAGCCCGTCGTCGTAGCCGCGTCCGATAGGCGGGTTGAAGAAGAAATGCCCCGACTTCTCGAAACCAGCTATGGCGTTGAGTTCGGCAACGCGCCTCTTGATGTAGGAGTGCCCAGTCTTCCAGTAATCCGTCCTTGCACCGTTTTGCGCGAGAACGGGATCTGTCATGAAAAGTCCCGTCGACTTGACGTCCACGACGAAGACTGACGTCGCATGCAACCCGGAAATGTCTCGCGCCAGCATGACGCCGACCTTGTCCGCGAAAATCTCGTTGCCCTCGTTGTCGACCACACCGCAGCGGTCGCCGTCGCCGTCGAAACCGAGCCCGACATCGGCATGCGTCTCCAGAACCTTGTCCCGGATCGCGTGCAGCATCTGCATGTCCTCGGGATTGGGGTTGTAACGCGGAAACGAATGGTCGAGCTCGACGTCCAGCGGGATGACTTCGCAGCCGATGCCTTCCAGCACCTGGGGTGCGAAAGCGCCGGCGGTTCCGTTGCCGCAGGCCGCCACCACCTTCAGCTTTCGGCCGAGGTTCCTTCCTGTAGTCAGGTCTTCGATGTATCTCTCGCGAAAGCCCGGCACGAATTCATAGCTGCCCCCGCCGATGAGAGCGAAATCGCCGTCCAGCACGAGCGCTTTCAAAGCGGTCATCTCCTCCGGGCCGAATGTCAGAGGCCTTTGCGCCCCCATCTTCACGCCGGTCCAGCCGTTCTCGTTGTGGGAGGCCGTCACCATGGCCACCGACGGAGCGTCGAGCGCGAACTGGGCGAAGTAGGCCATGGGAGAAAGTGCCAGGCCGATGTCCTTGACGCGCGCGCCGGCCGCCATCAGGCCGGAGACCAGCGCCATCTTGATCGCCATGGAATAGCTACGGAAGTCGTGGCCGGTGACAATGTCTGGGCCTACACCCATTCGGCGGATCAAGGTGCCGAGACCCATGCCGATCGCCTGCACGCCCATCAGGTTGAGTTCGGGTTCTTTCTCCGAGCCTGGATGCCCGATCCACCAGCGCGCGTCGTATTCCCGGAAGCCAGTTGCTTTGATGAGAGCACTGGTTTCGAAGGCGAATGTGTTCGGTCTGGCTTGGCCGACTATGTTCAGGGCCACGGGTTCCCCTCCGCAACTGCGGGGGACAATCCTAGCACGCTGCCGTACCCAAGGCCCCTTCGCGAATGGGGGTAGCCCTAACGCCCTGGTTCGCGCCCACTCATCCAATAGGAGCATACCTGCCGACAGCCGATGGCTCGCCTCTCAAGCATTCGAGGGGAGGGGACGAAGGTTCGTCGGCTGGAAGCTTTTACCGCTCTCGTAGCGCTTCCTGATTATATTTCGCCAGCGGCGAGAGAAAGTAGCCGATGATGCTGCGCGTGCCAGTCTTGATCTCGACCGTCACCGCCATGCCCGGACCGAGCTTGACGAGCTTGTCATCCACCTGCATGGACGTACGGTCAAGGGAAACGCGCGCGGCATATTCCAGTTCCTGATCTGCCGGCTCACTGTCGCTCTGCGCTGCGCCCGACGTGCGGTCGTTCGACGCGCTCTGTTGCCTGTCGCGAGCTATGGCGTCAGATGACACGCTGAGCACATCTCCATGAAGAAGCCCGTAGCGGGTGAAGTTGAATGTGTCGACCTTGATTTCCGCCTTCTGTCCCGGGTGGACGAATCCGATATCTCGGTTGGAGAGCATGGCCTCGATCTCGAGATGGCTCTCACTCGGAACCACCACGGCCAGTGGCTGGGCAGGCGTCACCACGCCTCCCACCGTGTGAACGGCGAGTTGTTGCACGACGCCATCGACCGGCGCGGTCAATTGTTGGAGCTTAGTGCGTCGCTCGGCCTTGATCACCTCCTGCCCAGCGCTCGCAGCCCTCTGCTCAGCTTTCGCGAGTGCTTCATAGGTCGCGCGCCGATACTCCGCGGTAGTCCTTTCCCTCGTTTCCTTTAGCAACGCGATAGCTGCATCGGCTTCGCGCAGCCGGCTCTGCTGCAGGTTGACATCCTGCTGAAGGCCGACCAACTCCTGGTACTCGGAGAGATATTCGACCTTCGAAGCAAGTGCCTTGTCGACGAGCTTCTTTTGAATGTCGACTCGCTCCTGCAGCAGCGGTATCGTCGCCTGGAGCTTCGCGCCGGCCGCCAAGGTGGTCGATCGTTCCGCTTCCTTCTGAGTTTGCTCGCGATCGATCTCGGCGAGCTTGGTGTTCTGTTCGGCGAGCTGACTGACAAGAAACTGACGATGCATCTCGATCTCCGCGGCGCTCGCGCTCTGCGGTGGCCGGAAGGCTGCAAGCGGATCCTCCGCGAGCGCCGCCCGCAGCCGCGCGACGTCGAGTTCGGCCGAAAGGAAATCGCTTTTCTGACGTTCCTGGTCGGCGTCCGTCATGGTCGGGTCGAGCTCGATCAGGACGTCGCCAGCCTTCACGCTCTGTCCATCGCGTACGTTGATAGCGCGGACAACGCCCGTCTCTAATGGCTGGATCAGCTTGGTGCGCCCGCCTGGCACGATCTTGCCCGTCGCGGTAGCGACAATATCAACGCTGCCCAACGACGCCCACACCAGCGCGAAGCAGAAGACCGCGATGATACTCGCCGCGATCGCGCGCCCGATCGGCGACGGCGGCGATTCGGTGATTTCGAGCGCCGCCGGCAGGAATGCAACTTCGTGCTCGTGGCGGCGAAGTTGGGTTCTCGGAAATGCGACGATGTTTCGGCTAGCGGACTTCATGAATGCCCGCCTGCAGGTAGTGGAGGTTTGCGTAACGCCCGTTCGAGCGGATCAGGTCATCATGGCTACCGTCCTCGACGATGCGGCCATGCTCGATCGTGATGATCCGGTTCGCGTGGCGCACGGTCGAGAGCCGGTGAGCGATGACGAAGACGGTTCGGCCGGCGGAAATTCGTTTCATGTTCTGCTGAATGGCGCGCTCGCTTTCGTAGTCCAGGGCGCTGGTCGCCTCATCGAGGATGAGGATGCGCGGATCGGTAATGAGCGCCCGAGCGATTGCGACACGCTGGCGCTGCCCGCCGGAAAGACTGCTCCCGCGCTCGCCAACGACGGTGTCATAGCCCTCGGGCAGTTCCAGGATGAAATCGTGGGCGCCGGCGAGCGATGCGGCTTCAATGACGCGCTCCATGGGCATAGCCGGATCGGCGAGCGCGATGTTCTCGCGAATGGATCGGTTGAAGAGCACGTTCTCCTGCAAGACGACGCCGATCTGGCGTCGAAGCCAGGTTAGGTCGACCATCGCCAGATCGACGCCATCGACCAGCACGCGTCCACTCTCCGGCACATAGAGCCGCTGTATCAGCTTGGCGATGGTGCTCTTCCCGGACCCCGAGGAGCCCACGATGCCGATGACCTGACCGGACTCGACGCTGAACGACACGTCGTGCAGCACCTCGGGGCCGTCGACGCGGTAGCGGAAAGTCGCATGCTCGAATGTCACCTGCCCGCGGATCGGCGGCAGCGCGGCGCGGCCAGGATTGAAGCTTGGCTCGGGAATGGTGTTGAGGATGTCGCCGAGACGATCGATCGACAGGCGGGCCTGATGGAAATCCTGCCAGATCTGCGCGAGCCGCAGCACCGGCATGCTCACGCGCGAGGCCAGCATATTGAATGCGACGAGCTCGCCGACGGTCAAGTCGCCGCCGATCACGAGCCTGGCACCGAAATAAAGGGTTGCGGCGACGACCAGCTTGTTGATCATCTGCACCGCCTGGCTCGCCGTATTGTTCAGGCTGAGCACGCGGAAGCTCGCGGTCACATAGGCGGCCAGCTGCTCCTCCCAGCGGCGCTGCATCTGCGGCTCGACCGCCATGGCCTTCAGTGTCTCGACCCCCGTGACGGTCTCGACCAGGAAAGCTTGATTCTCCGAGCCGCGATTGAACTTCTCATCAAGGCGCCGGCGAAACAGCGGCGCGGCTCCCGCGGAAATGCCGATGTAGAATGGGAACGACGCCAGAACGATCAGCGTCAACGGCGTCGTGTAGTAGAACATCACCGCAAGGAAAACGACGGTGAAGACGAGATCGATGACAAGCGTGAGCGCCGAGCTCGTCAGGAACTGGCGGATATTCTCGAGTTCGCGGACGCGGGCGACCGAATCGCCGACGCGGCGTGTCTGGAAATATGCGATCGGCAACGCCATCAGGTGACGAAACAGCCGGGCGCCTAGCTCGACGTCGATGCGGTTCGTCGTATGCGCGAACAGATAGACGCGAAGCGTGCTGAGAACAGCTTCGAAAACGGTCACCGCGACGAGACCTGCGATCAGAACGTCGAGCGTGCTGATGCTTCGATGCACAAGCACCTTGTCGATGACCACTTGGAAGAACAGCGGTGAGACAAGCGCAAAAACCTGAAGGAAGAAGGACGCGATCAGCACTTCGCCGAGAAGATGGCGATACTTGTGGACTGCGCCGACAAACCAGCCGATATCAAACCGTCGAGAGAGATCCGTCAGGGCCGCGCGCCGGGTCATCATGATAATGTCGCCGCCCCAGATAGCCTCGAGTTCGGCCTGATTCATTGCAACGGGTTGCGGCGACGATGGGCGCTGAACGAGGAGCGTGTCGTCGACGACCTTCCCGAGGATCAGGAATCCACCGTCCCGAAGCACGGCGATTCCCGGCAGCGGCGTAACTGCAAGCCGATTCCAACTCGTCTTTTGTGCCTGCGCTTTGAGTCCGAAATCTCTTGCACAGCGCAGGACTTCGGTAACACCCACTCGCGCTGCGCCCATCCGATGCCGGATTTGCTCCGGGTCGGCCGCGATGCCATGGCAACGCAGCAATATCGCCAAGGCAATGAGCCCTGAATCATCGCCGCTCTCGGATGCGGTGCTCGCCGCCTCGACGGCTGTCTCGCGTCGATCGGCGAAACGTGGGCGCATCAAGGCGCGCCGCACCAGATCACGCCCGCGGACACTTATGCCAATAAGGGCATGAAGCGCTCGCTGCACGACGTTCTGTGATCCAGCCAAGATCAAACGGCCGTCCCAGATTGCTTCGAATTCCGCGCGCGTGATCAGCTTCGAATTCGACGAGGTCGGATACAGCACAACCGCGCCTTTGTCGCTGACCTTTCCGAGAAGCAGAAACCCGCCACCATGCAGCGAAGCGATGCCGGGCAACCGGATGCTCGCAAGTCGTTTCCAATGTGTCTTGTGCGAACCGACCTTAAGCCCGAACTGCCGGGCGCCGCGAAGCATCGCGCGTATGCCGACTGCACTGCCGCCGCCACAGCGATCGCGGATCTGGTCGGGCTCAGCGTTCACGCCATGAAGGCGCAGGAACAGAGCCAAGGCTCGAAGTCCAAGGTCTGCGGCGTGGGCATTCTCGTTCTGCATCGCCATTCTGGCTTAACCCTTCGCGGATAGACGTCCGCGTTCGATCTTCCTTCTCAGCATTCACAAACTGACGGTGCCGCACCCAGGCGCTGAAGCCCCTGGGTGCGGCGTCGATCAATGCTGCGGTCTGGTCAGGTACGAGTCCTGATTCCAGTTGGCTCCATTCGACAAGGACGCCACGATCTGACCGGCATCGACCCGGCCGGAGTGACCAGCCAGATACTGGTTCAGCAGCGCAAAACTCTGGCTTGCCAGAGACGCTGTGGCCGTGCCGGTCGCAAGCGGATGATCCGCCATGGCAGTGTTTTGCGGCGCCAAGGTCCTGGCGGCGCCGGCGACCAAGTCCCTATGCTCGTTCAGCAGCGCAAAGCCCTGGGTTGCCAGGGACCTTAGCGACGTAGCGGGAGCAAGCTCAGGATCCGTCTGGGCGATCGTCTGCGGCGACGTTGTGGTGGTCGCAGGCCGAGGATCCGTTACGGCGATGGTCTTCGGCGAAGCTGTCGAGATGGCGCCGGTGACCGGGTCCTTCGCCGTTGCCGTCAGCGTGAGTGTCGCCACCGGATGAGCCGCGCCCTTGTAGTTCGATTGCAGCGTCAGTCCGCTGTCGACCTGCGCGGCCGTCAAGGTGATGTTCTTACCGCTAAACGTCTTGCCATCGAGTTTGTCGGTGATCGTCTCGTATTTCGGCAAGCCCGTCACGTTCACGGTCACGACATCGTTAAGGTCGGTCGTTGTCACCTTGACCCCGAGGTCGATCGTACCGCCTAGCCCGTTCACCGTGAGCGTGGGATCCGCGATGGTCAGGACCGGCGCGATCGATGACGGGGTGGTTGGGGAGGTTGTTGGGGAGGTTGGGGTCGTTGGGGTCGTTGGGGTTGTTGGGGCTGTCGATGACGTCGCGACCTGGAGACCGGTGAACGTCTTCACCGCGCCCGCAAGATTCGCAGCGACACCGCTCGCGTCCTTGATGCTCGCACCGTTCGCCAGATTGACCCCGGTGATGGCGAGCGCCGAGGTACTGGTGTCGGTCGACGCGACCGTTGTGCGGAAGGTGAGCGTGCCCGTTCCGGAGCCGCCCGCATAGGTAGCGGCCGCGCCATTGTTGAGTGATAGCTTCGGCGTTCCCGACACCGTCACTGCCTCATTGAAGCCGAGCGTCAGCGTGACCGTATCTCCGACGTGCTCGGTGCCGGTTCCCGGAGAGGCTGTGGCCTGCGTCACCGCCGGCAAGATCGGATCGATCTGGAGACCGGAGAACGTCTTCACCGCGCCCGAGAGGCTCGCCACAACACCGGATGCATCCTTGATGCTCGCGCCGCTCGGAAGATTGACCCCGGTAATGGCGAGCGCCGAGGTATTCGTGTTGGTCGACGCGACCGTGGTGCGGAAGGTGAGCGCGTTCGTACCCGAGCCACTGACATAGCTGGCGGTTCCGCCATCATTGAGCGACAGTGCGGGCGTGCCCGTGACGGTCACGGCCTTGTTAAAGCCGAGCGTCAATGTGATGGCATCGCCGGCATGCTCGATTCCCGTTGCCGGCAAGGCGGCGACCTGCGTCACTGCCGGCTGGATCGTTGACGTCGTCGACGGAGAGACGTTGGCACCCGTGACGGTGTCGCCGCTGCCCGCCTTCTGATAGAGTTGAACGCCATCGATCTGCATGTGCATCGACGATGGGGTCGAGCTATCGAGAGCCGTGTGCCATCCGGCCGCGTTGGAATTCGCGACCTGATTGCTCATGATCAATTGCATCGGTTCATTTGGGATCGGCACCTGCGCGCTGGTCACTTGTGCCATCTGTTTCCCGTCGAGATACCAGGTGATCGATTTACCGGGGTCCCAGTTGATGCCGTAGGTATGGAATCCGGCCGTGAGGTCGATGCCGCTGTCGACCACGCCGCCGAACGTCCCTGACGGCGTGTGGAGGTGGTAGGAGAACGCCTGGTTAGCCGGTCCCGAACCGGTGTATCCACCCTCCTGCATATCGATCTCGAAATTGTCGCCGCTGGTGCCTGCGCCTTTGCCAGGCATCAGCCAGAGGCCCGGCCACGCGCCGTCGCCGCTCGGCGCCTTCATGCTGATCTGAAGGTAGCCGCCATTGAATTCGAAGTTGCCATAGCTGCTGACCGCGCCGGACGTGATCGGGAATGTCTGTGCGGTTCCCTGGTTCATACCACTGACGGGCTGTTTGATCGCGTTGAGATCCAGCAGCCCGTTGCTCACGGACACTTGGCTCGGCATATCGTAGTCGGCATCATACGCCCCGCCCGGCCCGCTCCCACCTGATCCATTGCTATTCCAGGCCCAGCCGTTGGCGGCATTGCTGGTGATGTAGTTATGCCAGTCGCTATCGAGCGCCGTGCCGGAGAAGTTTTCCTCAAATACGAGGTCGCTGGAAGCAAAGCCTGTGGGTGTGGAAAGAGCCATTCCGTGATCCTTCTTTGGCGTTGAAAATAGGGAATTCCACTGCCGCGCATCGCCAAGGTGCGCGACATGTCACGTGCTCGCAGCTAGGCGCCGCGAACGGATTTCAAAAAGCGGAGATTTGGATTTGGAAGTCCTCGCCGCAGACATTGTTGCCGCGCGGAATTAACGTTGAACTCGCCATCGCAGGTGAGCTTTGTCGACGGGAAGGCTCGTCGGGCCTTCCTCCTTGAAACCATAAATGGTGTCGTAGTCGACGGAGGGAAGGAGTTCAACGGTTCGAGCCGCAGCTGGATTTAAGTCGAGCGCAGCTTCTTCGGCGGGCGTATCGCCGAGCTTGCCGTATGGTATAAGCACAGTAAACCCTTAGTTAATTGCGTCTTTTTTGTTTTCATTCCACCTGCGCCCCTAAGCAAACGCAGGCATTTCCGCTGCCTTACTTATTTACACACACACACACCGTACTTGCACCAATATGAACTGATCATCTGAGGGTGATGCACATAACGTAAGCGACCTTACCGCCGTTTGAGGCGAGAATGAGGCTAGGTTAAAAACGTATTAACACCTCCTAATATAGAAAGTGATCGAAGAGCCGCACCCCAACGTGCCTGCATCGCCTCATATTTTTCAAGATCTGAACGGCGCCAAGACGTGCAACCGAGTCCAAGGCGGAAGTACGATCGCCTTATGCGGCTTGTTGAAATGGCTGGAAAGTGGCCCTACGGCGCGAGGGCGCTTCGGACGGCCCCGCGGATTGTCAATTTTGAATCGCGCAACCAGTCGCCAGAGCTCCACCTCGTGGCCGTTTGCCAACCGCCTGGCGTGCTCCTGCGCCTCATCGTCGTCTGTGCAGGCAAGGTTGACCCCGCCCATAAACTGGCCGTGTTCGTCCAGAACATACACACGATAATGCGGCATCGCTTGTCCCGACCGGCGACAACATTCTAACAGTCAGCCTCGCCGTGGAATGGCGAGATTTTTCTTACGAGTTACCTGCGATGGGCGCGTGCTGAGTGACGGTGCATGCGCTTGGCAGTTGCAGATCGACGCTCTCGATGGAGCCGGCGCCGCCAGTCAACAAGGCCATCTCTGAGCGTTCCGTATCAGCCAAACCGGGCTCCCCCTACAAGGCCTGCATCGGCGCTGGCTATGCTCTCCAGGCGCGGAACTGCGATAGCAAATGCTGTGACAAAGCTTCGGCGGCCCCGCCGAGGCGCGTCGTGGCGTAGGCGAACGCGGTAAGGGCAAAGCCCGCCATGATCGCCCCGGCCCGCCGGGCGGCGCCGACCTTGCCACGCGTGGCCGCTCTCAGGTCGCTCGCCACGGCGCGCGGCAGCACCTCTTGGACGTAGCGCCATTCGGCTCCAAGGCCGTCCTTGGACCCTGCGAGACCCGTCAACACCGCCTTGGCGGTGCCTTCGACCAGGCAGCGGTGGACGAAGTATTTCCACGTGGTGCGCTGGATCGGCACGGCGTGGAGCACACGCGCAGCTGGCCGATACGCCCAATAGCCCCCGGGGTATAGGCCGGCGGCCCGGATGCAGAATTCCGTCTCCTCGCAACTCTCGGCCTTGCCGCCGATCCTTGCTCGGCCGCTGACGGAGAATCCGAGCTTGCGGCGCCCGAGATCCGGCGCGAATCCACCAGCACGCCGCAGTACATCGGCGCGCACCGACATGTTGGCCCCGATCGGGTTGCGGATGCGCCCGTCCCGCACGTGCATACCGGCGTAGGTGCAGCCCACAACCCAGTGGAACTCGCCGGGAAACCAGGAGGGCGGCGGCGCTTGCCACAGCGGCTCAACCGGGCCGCCGGCTCCCAACACGGCTGGATCCCGATAAGCCTCCAACAGCGCCTCCAGCCAGTGCGGGTCAGCGACGGCGTCATCATCGATGAAGGCGATCACCGGGGCCGTGCTGTGTTCCGCTCCTGTCATGCGCCCGCCCGACAAGCCGGGTTGCCTGGCATTGGCGAGGACCGTGACGCCCGCAATCTCGCGCGCAGCGCGCTCCAGCAAGGCCTCGTTGTTGTCCACGACCACGACGATTTCACGTGGGGCAAGTGTCTGGGTGCGGACGGACCCGACCGCACGCTTCAACTCCTCCCAGCGGTCGAGAGTGTGCGCGCAGATCACTACAGAGGCTTCGGTCATGGGGCTTCCAGGGCGATTTCTGAGGCCAGGCGGGTGTCGCGGGTCTGCGCCGCCCAGGCCGTCGCGGCTTTGAGGATGTTCCAGATCACGCTTCCGTCATTGCGGATATCGAACTGGTCGTGTTCGTCGACGGGATAGCGTCCGCTGTCCTGCCGCGACACCAGCCGCCACACGATCCAGCCAGCGCACTTGCGATCGCGGGTAAGCGTATCGAGCCATGTGGCGTAAGCACCGGCGGAGTTCCCATTAGAGCGGGCATAGCCGAATTCCTCCAGAAGGACCGGCTTGTTGGCGCGCGCTGCCACCTGGCAGAACTCGGGGATCATGTCGTTAAATTGCTGGACCGTGAGGTTGTAGTAGAGCGGGTAGCCGTGCCAGGTCCCGAAATCGAGAGTCGGGATTGTCAAATCGGCTAGCTTCACGAGAATGTTGGCATTCCCTGAACCATTCCCTGAACTGACAAGGTGATTGGGATCGAGGGACTTGACGTAAGCCGACATTTCGGCGGTCCAGGCCAATCGCAAGGCCTCTGGCTGCGCATTGCCTTCGTTCATCAGCTCCCAAGCCATGATGGTCGGGTCGTCCCGGTAGGCAAGTCCGGTGAGCGGGTTGACGCGCTGCACGACGTGGCGGACCCAAGTCCGGTAATCCCGCTTCGTGCGTGGGTCGTTGAAGAAAAACGTGGACTCGTCGCTGCTCCCATACCAGGCCCGCATCTGCTGGGCGCCGCCCGTGTAGGCCCAGAAATCCAGGACGGCGACGATGAGCCTCAGGTGCCGCTTGCCGGCCTCGGCGATGAGGAAATCAACCTTCTGCATGCCGTTGGTGCCGTCATTGATCGCCATCCTGTTTTGACTGGGATCCCAGTAGAGCAGGTACGTGCCCTTGGCCGCCAGATTGCTGGCATCGCCTTCAAGCCGCCAATCCCAGATCGTAGCGACGCTTCCGTCGACCGACCCGATCACCGGCTGGAGGAAGATGCGGACCACATTGGCGCCCATCGCCACCGCGTCATCGAGAACGCGGGTGACCTCATCCCGCGAACCGTAGGTCAGATAGTGGTTGTTTACGCCGGTGACGAAGAACGGGCTGCCGTCCAACGTGAAGTTCGTTCCGGAAGTCTTGATGAAGGACGTTGCCGATGGATCGTTCGCGGTGCTCGCGATTGCCAGAACGGACACGAACGCGAGCATGAGCGCGCACAGCCACGCTTTGCGCAGTCCGTATTTCGCCCATTGCCAGTCGACAATCATCCCTCCACGTGACCCTTGCCGGAGGCGCAGCGCAAGAGCCCCGGAAGGACTACCCCTTCTGGCCTCGCACAGGCCGGCGTCGATCGGGCATAGTGGTGCTGGGCCGATTACGGTCGGTCGCTCGAGTAGGGATCCCGTGCTGTCAGACATCTCCCAGTCAAGTGTTCGGCTCCCCACATGGCGAGCCCCCGCAACCGCGGTAGGTGGAAACCACCCTCGCGCCGCGGGGCGCGCTGCGGCTTTCCATCTGCCGCCCCTGGCTCGCGGGACCCGCGGCGGAGTCCAGGTTAGGCGGTTGCCTGAGGGGGTTCTCGTGGAAGCCGCGAGCTGGCGTCCTTTTGAAATCCGAGAGCATCAATGCGCATTTGCCTGAGTCTCGATCCGTCCCGGCTGCTGCGGTGGCACCTCTGGCTGGCAGAAGCGCTTGCTGAAGTGCCCGGCAACGAAGTCTCCTGTGCCTTGGCGGCCGGTCGCCGGCCGCTGCCGTTGGTCTGCCGTCTGGTGCTCGAACTCGAACGACTAGTCTATGGCATTCGCGGGAAGGGCGCCATCGACCCCGTCGAGGCGGCGCTGCGGTCCCTGCCGCCGCCTCCGGCCGAACAAGTGGACGTGGTGATCGATTTGAGCGGAGAGGAGCCGCTCCCGTCGGGACGGCGCGTGCTGACGCCGCTCTTCAACGGCGTGCCGGGCGAGATCGGAGTCATGGCGGCCTTGGCGAATGATCAGGACCTTCTCGTCGACCTGCACGACACGGCGCGCCCGTCGCAGCCGTGGATGGCGCGTCCGGCCAGTGCAGACCGTGAGGTGTTCGCAGCGAGTCTCGATAGCGTCCTGTCCTGCGCTGTGGCGCTGGTCGTCAAAGCCCTGTGCGAGGAAACCGGTTCAATCGCGCCCGGTATCCCCGGTCCACGGACGGCAGCGCCTTCGTTTGGCGCGCTTTCGGCGCTTGCAACGGCGACCGGCACGGTGGCATCGAAGGCAATCAAGTTCTTGGACATCCTGGCGAGGGGCGGCAGGATGTGGGGGATTGGCTGGCGCTTCGATGAATCGGCGAGCCTGCTCGACAGAGGCGAAGCAACCTTTCGGGTGCTCACCGGAAATACCGACGGCTACCTTGCCGACCCGTTCCCGTTCCGGCACCGGGGGCAGGATTTCATCTTCGTCGAACAGTATCTCTACTCGAAGAACCGGGGGTGCATTGCGGTCGTGGCAGTGAACCGGGACGGGACCGCTGGCGCACCCCGGATCGTCGTGGAGGAACCGCATCACCTCTCGTACCCGTTCGTGTTCGAGCAGGATGGGCAGATCTGGATGATCCCCGAATCGGGGGCGGCCAGGAATGTCAGCCTCTACAGGGCAGTGGAATTCCCCTACCGGTGGAGGCGGGAGGCCTGCCTCATCGAAGGCATCGAGGGCTACGATACCACGCCGCTCTGCCATGAGGGCGGCTTCTGGTTTTTCGTCAGCCCAAGGCTGTGGAGGTCCACGTCCTGGGATGTCCTCAGCCTCTACCATGCCGAGAGCCTGACCGGGTCTTGGACGCCCCATGCCGCCAACCCCGTCCTGCTCGATGCCAGGCTCAGCCGCCCCGCAGGCGCCGTGATCCAACACGGCGGACGCACGCTACGCCCGGTGCAAGGCTGCGCGCGCGGCTATGGCGGCGCGGTGACGTTCTGCCAGATCGATGCGCTCGGCGCGTCGGAGTTTGCCCAGACCCCGGTCGGTCGCATTTGGTCCGGAGCGTTGGGGTGTCACACCTACAACCGCCGGTCTGGCTTGGAGGCGATCGACTTGTTCGGGCATATCGGGGGGTTGCGGGAGGTCACGACCTCATATCGGCTGCTGGCACCCGACACGCCGCTCTCGGCACCTCGTGAGGTCCCGGGACCAGTGGGCAACTCCTCTCCTGGCCGGTCTCGCGTCGGAGTTACCTACCCGTAGCAAGGCGGTCGAGCGCAAGGTACCCCGCCCGCGAAGGGCCGGCCGTGGTGGCCCCAGGGGTCTAACGGTTTTGGCAACGCTGCCAACACAGCTGCTGAAGGTGATCGGTGCCGCTGCCGCGATATCCGCGCTGGTGGTATGGGCTGGAAATAACCTGAAGGGATACCCCAAAAGAGCTAATCACATATTGTCTTTTCCTAACCATCTATCGTCCTTCCATTTCAGGTCTGCATCAGTAAAGCTCGTATAATCATACCATAATCACTACTGTCAAAGCTTAGGGGGTCACAGGCGCACCAATCCTCTTTTATCTCATCTTCATTTCATTATGGCCGGGAGTCCGCATATGGTTGGATCAAGCACACCCGTGGATGTAGCGGTCATTGCAGCCGGCCCCTACGCGGTGCTCTTTCGGCCTGCCCCCTGGGTCCCATCATACGACCTCCAAGTGCTGCCATGAATGCCCATCTCTCCAGCATTCTCGCCCCCGTCGGTGCCGTATCGCCGCCCGACCCGATCAATATCGCGCTGCAGCGATCGCTTGCTCTGCCCCGAGTGAGCTTCATCGTCCCGACGCTCAACGAAGCCGAGAACCTCCCTTGGCTTCTGCCGCGCATTCCAAAATGGGCGCATGAAATCATTATCGTGGATGGTCGTTCGACCGATGACACGGTCGCAGTCGCGCGTCGCCTGCGCGAGGATGTGAAGGTCGTGATGGAGCCCCGGCGGGGCAAGGGCGCTGCACTGCAAACGGGATTCCGGGCCGCCACAGGCGACATCATCGTCATGCTGGACGCCGACGGCTCCATGGTCCCGGAGGAGGCGATCGTCTTTGTCAGTGCGCTGATGGCCGGCGCGGATCTCGTCAAGGGTTCACGCTTCATCCAGGGCGCCGGCACCGACGACATGTCGCTGTTCCGGATGTTCGGCAACAAGGGGCTGACCCTGTTCGTGCGACTGCTCTATGGCGGTTGGTTCTCCGATCTATGCTACGGATATATCGCCTTCTGGACCAAGCACGTCGCCACGCTTGACTGCGATTGCGATGGGTTCGAGATCGAGACCCTCATCAACGTGCGGGCCTTGAAGAACCACCTCAATGTCGTCGAGGTGGCGAGTTTCGAGGCTCCGCGCATCAGCGGTGAGAGTCATCTGCGTGCCATCCCGGACGGCTGGCGCGTCCTCAAAACCATCCTGCGCGAGAGGATGCACCAGCAGCACAGGCAGAGCGCGACAGCCGGTGATGACGGTGGACAGGCCCGATGCGGATCCTGATGGTTGCCGCCCGCTGCTATCCCTTCATTGGCGGCATCGAAACCCACATCCAGGAAGTCGGTCCCCGCTTGATGGCGCGTGGCCACGCGGTCGACGTGCTCACCACCGATCCCTCGGGGGAGTTGCCTGTTGAGGAGGAGGTGCGCGGCATGCGCGTGTTGCGCGTGCCGGCCTGGCCGAGGGAACTGGACCTCTATATCGCGCCCGGCATTTATACCGCGATCCGGCGCGGGGCCTGGGATCTGATCCATTTCCAAGGCTACAACACCTTCGTGGCGCCGATCGGGATGCTCGCGGCCGTCAGCGGGGACCTGCCATTCATCCTGACCTTCCACAGCGGCGGGCATTCCTCCCGGCTGCGCAACGCCGTGCGCGGCACGCAGCACGCGCTGCTCCGGCCGCTGGTGGCCCGGGCCGCGCGGCTGATCGGCGTCTCCGAATTCGAAGCCAGCTTCTTCAGCGCGAGGATGGGCGTGCCGCGGGAACGGTTTGTCGTCATCCCGAACGGCGCCGCGATGCCGGCTCGGAGCCCCGGCGTCAAGGTCGATCCGCACCTGATCGTCTCGGGCGGCAGGCTGGAGCGCTACAAGGGCCATCACCGAGCGATCGCGGCGTTGCCCGAACTGATCCGTCGGGTACCGGACGTGCGACTGCGGATCGTCGGGACAGGCCCGTACGAAGGAGAATTGCGGCGCCTCGTCGCGACGCTCGGCCTCGAGAAGCGGGTCACAATTGCGGGTATCCCCGGATCCGAGCGACAGAAAATGGCGGACCTCCTGGCGAGCGCCGCGCTATTCGTACTGTTCAGCGAATACGAAGCCCATCCGGTCGCCGTGATGGAAGCCCTGTCGCTGCGCCGTCCGGTCCTGGTCAGCGACACGTCCGGTCTGCGGGAACTGGCTGCCAATGGCCTGTGCCGGGCGATTGCGTGCAACGCCGGTCCGCGAGAGCTGGCCGACGCCATGGCCGGGGAACTGCAGGCCCATCGGGAGGTCCCGGATCTGGCGTTGCCCGACTGGGATGCCTGCGCGCAAGCACTGAGCGACGTTTATCGTGATGTCCTGAGCAACCGATCCGTGGTCCGGTTGCCCCCCGGCGTGATGTCGTGGCCTCCTGCGAAGGGGGCATGAGGCTGATGATGTCGGCTCATTTCACCGCGGGAGCCAGGATCAACCCGCTGCGGGCCGGGATAGGGTTCGTCTCGGCCGTTATCGGTCCCGACCTTCGCGGCAGCGCCGATGCCCCGCTGCAACGCGCCAACTGCGGATGGATCGCGGTTCTGTGCCTGACGATCGCCGCGGCTCTACTCCTGGTCGTGGCCGGGCACGCGGCCGGGCGCCGGGACTATGACGTGGCGCCGCTGTTCTTTTGGTCCGGTGTTGTCCTCCTGATCGTCCCGACCAGCCTTCGCATCGCCTGGCCGACAACAGCCCGGGGTGAGCGCCTGTTCCTCCTGTTTCTGCTTACCGAAGCTCTCTTGTACTGCAAGATAGTTTATTCCCCGACGAGCTTCGGCGGCTACGACGAGGTCTTGCACTGGATCGCGGCCCAGGATCTCATCACCGCCCGCCGGTTGTTCCTGTCCAACCCGCTTTTACCGATCGGGCCAACGTATCCCGCTCTGGAAATCCTGGCGACGGCGATCGTCGATCTAACCGGACTGCCATTGTTTGCGGCGGCGACGCTCGTGCTGATTATCCTCAAGGGCACGTTCATCGGTGCCCTGTTTCTGTTCCTTGAAAGCATCGCCGGATCGCCGCGTATCTCGGCCATCGCCTGTCTGGCCTATATGGGCTGCCCAACCTTTTTCCTGTTCGACTCGATGTTCTCCTACGAGAGCCTCGGCATCGTGCTGTGCGTGCTGACCTTCGCTGTCGAAGCAGCGTCCAAGGATCTCGTCGGGCGACCGAGGTTGAAGTCGCTCGGGCTGATTGCGTTGCTGTTGGCAAGCCTCGCGGTCACCCATCACCTTTCGGCCGCCTTCGCTGCCATCTATTTCGGAGCGCTGGCGGCGCTCGAGGCTTGGCGCCGGCACGACCCCTTGCGGATCAAGACCAGCACCGCGGTGGGCCTCGCGGCGATCCTCGCCATAGCCCTGCCGTCGCTGTGGGTGCAGGCCCGTGGCATCCCTCTCACAGGCTATCTCGGCCCTGTGATTGAGTCCGGCTTCGACGCATTGCTCAGGAAGATCCTGGGGCCCGCCCCGCGGTTGGAGCACCTCGGAGTGCCGGACAAGGCCCTCTACATGCGGCTGACCACCTTGCTCGCGCTCCTCCTGGTGGCACTCGGACTGGCAACGGGATTCTTTCGGTCGCTGGCCATGGCAGCGCCCGGTGGCACGCGGTCCGGTTGGCATCCGATCCAGGACATTCTCAAACGCCGCTGGCACGACAGCCGCATCATACTCCTCACCTTGTTGGCCTTCGGGTTTCCGGTCTCGGTGGGCTTCCGGTTGACCAGCGCCGGATGGGAAATCGGCAACCGCATGGGAACGTTCGTGTTCATCGGCGTCGGGCTGGTCGTCGCGGTGAGCGTCGTCCACTTCTGGGAGGGGCGCACGCCACGCAGGTTGCGCCGCGTCGCTCCGGCCGTTGCTCTGACGGTCATCGTCCTGGGCGGCGTCATGAGCTCTTCGCTCAGTCCGATCCATGGGCGCTACAAGGTGGCCGCGGATCAGGAGTCGATCGAACCGATGGGAATCGAAACGGCACGCTGGACCAAGGAATGGCTCGGTGCCGGCAACCGCTTCACCACCGACCGCATCAACCGCCTTCTGCTTGCGGGCTATGGCCGGCAGGACGTCAGGGTCGCCATAGTCCAAGGCATCGATCCCGCGCGCCTATTCGAGGCCGAGACATTGGGGCCTGACGAGTTTTGGGCCTTGGCGCGAAGCGACATCGATTTCCTGCTGATTGACCTGCGCCTGACCACGGCTCCGCCGGTGCTCGGCTTTTACTTTCAGCCTTGGCAAGCGCGGCGGACAACGCCGCTCTCGGGCGCGGCGCTGCTCAAGTTCAATGACGTCAAGGGCGTCGCCCGCATCTACGACAACGGCTGGATCGTCATCTATGACGTGAGGGGATTGCATGAAAATTCGTAGCAAGCGGGACCTTCTGGCCGCGTGCCTGTGGGCCGGGGCCGCGGTGGCGGCCGTAGCGGTCAGCGACAGCGTGCTCCTCCGCACTGCCCTGGGCGCGCCCATGGTGTTCCTCGTCTCTGGCCACACGGTGCTGCGGGCCATTGGCGTCAGGACCACCTGCGCGTCGCAACACCTCGTCTATGCGGTCGGAGCAAGCCTCGCCGCCGGCATCGCCGGGGGCTTTGCCCTGAACGCCGCGGGCTTCCTTACGCCGCTCGGCTGGGCGCTGTGGTTCTGGGCCGTGACAGCTGCCGCCGCACTGGTGGCCGCCGTGCGCCGCGACACTCCCGATCTGCCAGCCTGGCCGGCTCCGGCGCGGGTCCGGCTTTGGCAGGGAGTCGTGCTCATGCTGGCGGTGCTTATGGCGACCGGAGCCTATGCGCTGGCCGTCAGGGACGAAGCGGTCCACCGGGAATTCAAATACACCGAGTTCTGGTTGTTGCCGTCGGCCGGTGGCGAGTCCCGCCGGATCACTGTCGGCATCAGGAGCGCCGAGACCCAACCTCAGCGGTTCGATGTGGAAATCACCCTTGATGGGCAACCGTTCGCCGTTTTCCGATCCGTCGCCGTCGCGCCGGGCGACACCTGGGCACGAGAAATCCCGGTGCCCGCCTTGGCAACTCGCCAGACGGCCGAGGCGCGGCTCTATCGACCGCAAGACAACCGGCTCTATCGCAGCGTTTCGACACTGGTGCCGCGTATCTGAAACGAGGCTCGATCATGCGCATCCTGCTGCTATCGCAGTTCTATCCGCCGGTGATCGGGGGCGAGGAGCGGCACGTCCGCAATCTCGGCGCAGCGCTGGCGCAGCGGGGCCATCATGTCAGCGTCGGGACCTTGATACATCCCGGATCGCCCGAAACCGAGCTGGACGGCGCGGTCCACGTGCATCGCCTGCGCGGCACGCTCCAGCGTCTGTCGGGCCTCCACACCGATCCCGAGCGTCGCCATGCTCCGCCCTTCCCGGATCCCGAACTGGTGCTTGCCCTGAAGCGGCTGGTCGCCCGGGAGGAGCCGGATATCGTTCACGCCCATAACTGGATTTACGCGTCCTTCCTGCCACTCAAAGGTCTAAGTGGGGCACGCCTCGTGGTTACGCTCCACGATTATGGCCTTGTCTGCGCCAAGAAGAACTTCATGCACTTGGGCGCCCATCTCTGCAGTGGCCCAGCGCCGGCCAAGTGCCTGCCCTGCGCCGCGGGGCATTACGGGGCGGTGAAGGCAGCCGCGACCACCTTGGGCAACTGGGCGTCGAGCTTCGCCGCTCGCCGCGCGGTGGACCGCTTTATCGCGGTGAGCCACGCGGTGGCCCGTCACACCGGACTCACCCAAGGGCGCGCCCCTTACGACGTCATCCCCAACTTCGTGCCCGACGATGCCGGGGTGCTTGGCCCGGAAGACGCCTGCCTGCGGGAACTGCCCGGGGATGGATTCATCCTGTTCGTCGGCGACATGATGCGCCTCAAGGGCATTGACGTTCTCCTGCAGGCCTATGCCAGCCTGGAGCGGGCGCCGCCGCTGGTCCTGGTCGGGCGCCGGGTCGCCGATACGCCAACCGAATTTCCGCCGAACGTTAGAGTCTTCAGCATGTGGCCGCATTCCGCCATCATGCATGCATGGCGGCGCTCACTGTTCGGCGTGCTGCCATCGGTGGGGCCAGAAGCCTGCGCGACAGTGATCATGGAAGCGATGGCGTCGGGCAAGACAGTCGTTGCAACCGACATCGGCGGCATGCCCGATCTCGTCGATCATGGCGAAACAGGCCTTCTCGTGCCGAGCGGCGACGCGCACGCCCTCGCCAACGCAATGCAGACACTTCTAGAGGACCGCACCTTACTCGCCCGCCTGGAGGCGACAAGCCTCGCCAGGGTCGAGCGCCTCAAGGCCGGAGCGGTCGTGACCCGGATCGAGCAGGTCTACCGGGACGTCCTGCGCCCAGACGCCGGCAGGTCCGCGGTGCCGGCGCAGCAAGGTTCGGGACAGCCATCATGTCGGTAGACCCCGCCGGGACGGCCATTATTCGCGTGCGCCAAGAGCTTCGAAAGAGCACCGCGCTCGTGATGAATTCCGGCGCTCTGGCAATCGGAACGATTGCAGCGGCCGGTCTCGGGTTTGTCTATTGGTGGCTCGCGGCGCGGCTGTTTCCGCCACAGGTGATCGGCAACGCCTCTGCCCTCCTGTCCGTGATGGGGCTTGTCGGCCTGCTGGGGGAGGCGGGGATCGGGACCATGCTGGTGGGCGAGATCGTCCGCAATCCTGGCAAGGAGCGCGGCCTGGTGGCCGCGGCAGCGTGCATCGGGGTGGCGCTGGCGGTCGGCCTGGCCTTGTTGTTAGTCTTCGGGCATGCCTACATCAATAGCTCGACCGGGCTGATCGGCGGCTGGTTCGAGGGTGTTGCGTTCGTCTTCGGCTGCGGTCTGACCGTTCTCGCCATCGTGGCCGACCAGGCGTTCCTGGGCAACTTGCGCAGCACCGGCAGGATGATCCGGCAAGTGCTGTTCGCCACGTTCAAGCTGCTACTGATCGCCACCGCCGCGGTTGGCGGCTACACCTCCAATGCCGCGCTTCTTCTGAGCTGGGTGGCCGGCTTGCTGGCGTCCGTCATCGGCGTGGACCTGTTGACCCGGGGCGGTGCGCGCCACCTCTTTGGGCCTCCCGATTTCCAGCTGCTGCATGCGCTCCGAAGCAAGGTCTTCGACCACTACGCACTCGACGTGTCCTTGCAGGCCCCGAGCGTCATTATGCCGTACCTTGTGCTGATTCTCCTGTCGCCGGCCATCAATGCCGCCTTCGTGTCGTTGTGGATGCTGGTATCCATGGCCTCGGTGATTCCCGCGGCCATGGCCACGGCCCTGTTCCCCGTGGTCAGAGCGAACCCGAAACAATCCAGACACGACATCCTTTTATCGGTGATGGCGTCATTGCTCTTCTCGCTGGTCTGCGCCGTCTTCATCTTCACCTATTCGCAGACGATCCTTGCAGTCTTCAATCCAGCCTATCCTGAGATCGCCGGTTCGAGCCTGCGCTTCCTCGGCTTCAGCCTGTTGGGATCAACGCTTAAATTTCATGCCTGCACGCTGGCCCGGTTGGGCGACAGGATGCGCAAGGCATCTCGCTGGTTCGCGCTTGGCGGATTGCTGGAGCTGTGCCTGGTGATCGCGGGAGCGAAGCACGGTGGACTTCAAGGCCTGGTCCTGGGCTGGACGCTCGCCGTCAGCATCGAGGGTGCGTGTGCGGCCCTGATCCTGGCCTTCGCGACGAACCTGGATTCTGCCGGCGGCGCTGTGCACGAACGACCGACCGCGTCGCGGCTCCAGACTTGAGGAGACATCGATCATGGCGCAGGGTTATCGACCGCAATTGGACGGCCTTCGGGCCATCGCGATCTGTCATTTGGTGGCGACTGCCGTGATGCCCATCAGGAAATGGGCCAATTGATTGCGCCGCAACCGAGCCGGAAGCTGTTGCAGAGCCAGTTCGATACCGCGCAGGAGCCGGTAGGGCGGCGTAGCGAGCCAATATCCGGCGACCACCAGCGGGAACTCGATCAGGCGAAAGCCCGCTTGGAGCATCAGGGCGCGCAGTGAGCAATAGTCGTATTCCCGCATGTGCATGCCCGTCGGCCACCTCGTCGAAATAAATCGAGATATCGTGCGGCCCGGTGATCGCGCTCGGGGTCGTGCACACATAGTGCGCGCCGGGCCTGAGCACCCGGTGGATCTCCCGGAGCTGGGCCTCGGCGTCCTCCACATGCAGATGCTCCATGAGTTGGTCCGAATGCGCCAGATCGACGGAGTTGTCCGCGAGCGGGATCTCGACCCCGTCCGTCTTCAGCGGCACAACTACCCTTTATGGGCACGCCTTCCGGATAAAGCCCAGCCTTGGAACTCGGCCAATGAGCACATTGCTGCAGTGCTGCGGGAGCCGTTCAATGGCACACGGGATGTCCAACCCAGTCGCAACCGACAGCCCCCGAGATGTGGCGGCGGCATTGGGCTCACGCCATCGACGCGACCACCTCCAGCATCACCTCCGTCGCGCCGCCGGCGATGGATAGGACGCGGGCGTCACGCGTTATCCGCTCGATCGGAGTCTCGCGCATGACGCCCATGGCGCCGTGGAACTGCACGCACGCATAGGCGACCTCGTTGACGAGTTCGCCGCAGATGGCCTTCAACATCGAGATCTCGCGCAGGCAATCTTCGTCCGCCGCCATGCGCCAAGCGGTGGCATAGAGAAACTGGCGGCCTGCCTCCACCTTCGCAGAGAGCATCGCGAGACGTTGACGGATCGCCTGCATGTCCCACAGGGCGCCCCCGAATGCGCGGCGCGCTTTCACCCAGGCGAGGGTCATATCGATCGCCGCCTCGGCCGTCCCTATCGCCATGGCCGCGAGGACAAGGCGCTCGTTCTGGAAGTTGCGCATGATGGAGTAGAAGCCTTGTCCCTCCGCGCCGAGCACGCTCTCGGCGGGGATACGGCAACCGTCGAAGACGAGCTCCGCCGTATCGGAGGAGCGCCAACCGTGCTTGTCCAACTCGCGGGCGACGCTGAAGCCGGGCGTGCCCTTTTCGACGAGGAACATCGTGATTCCGTTGCTTCCTGCCGAGGGATCAGTCTTGGCGGCGACGCAGTAAAGATCTGCGTGGACGCCATTCGTGATGTAGAGCTTCGTGCCGTCGAGGACGTAAGAGTCGCCCTCTCGGAGCGCGCGCGTGCGGATGGCCTTCACGTCCGAGCCTGCATCCGGCTCCGTGATGGCGACCGCGGTGATCACCTCGCCGCTGATAATGCCCGGCATCCAGCGGGCCCGCTGGGCTTTGGTCCCGTCGTGAAAGACATACATGGAAGCCATGTCGCTATGGACCAGCATCGCATCGGCGGCGCCGCCATAGGTCGAGCGCCCGAGCTCCTCGGCGAAGACCGTCGATGCAACCGCGTCCATCTCGGCACCACCATACTCGGCCGGGAAGCGGATGCCGAAGAAGCCGAGTTCGCCCATGCGGCGCAGGATCGGACGGGGAATGAACCCGTCCTCTTCCCAGCGATCCGCACAGGGCTTGATCTCCTCCTCGACGAACCGGCGGACCTGGTCCCGTAAGAGCTCGTACTCCTCGGCTGCCCAAGGCAGCCCCGGTCTTCGCGACGGTACCCAAGCTTTGTCCATCATCTTCATCCGCCCCAAGGCCATTCGGAGGGCCGTCCGATAGGCTAGAGTTCGATTTCCTCTCTTGGTCCCTCGAGTGAAGGGGCTCTGGAATCGGCCACCCAGCGCATTCCGTCGATCATTTCCGCCAGTCCGGCCACTGTCGGGCGCTCGAAGAGATTGCGAAGCTGCACGTCGACGCCGAAGATCTTTCGCATGCGCGACACTGCCCGCATCACCAAGAGCGACTGCCCGCCCAGGCCAAAGAAGTTGTCGTCACGGCCGATCGACTCGACCTTGAGGAGATCGCACCACAGCGCGGCCAGCGTCTTCTCGGTCTCCGTCGAGGGGGCGGCGAAGTCTTGTGCAGGCTGGATGTTTTCCGCCGTCGGTTCGGGAAGCGAGGAGCGGTCGATCTTGCCGTTGGACGTGACCGGCATCCGTTCGAGGCGAACATAGTGTGTCGGAATCATGGACTCCAAGAGTTCTTCGGCGAGGTGGGCGCGCAGGTCCGCCACGGTCACAGGTTTCGACGAGACATAGTAGGCCACAAGTCGTGCGATGCCGTCTTCGACCGCTGGCGGTTCGACATGGCCGATTTGGGCCATCATTTGTGTCGCTGGTTTCACCACCGAGGTGGCGATGGCAGCGACAGCGCATTCCTGAACGTGCGGGTGCTTCAGAAGCCGCGCTTCGATCTCGCCCAGTTCGACACGCGCGCCACCAACCTTCACCTGATGATCGGCACGGCCGAGAAAGTCCAGGCGCGCTTCCGAGTTCCAGCGGGCGAGATCGCCCGTCATGTACAGCCGCAGCTTCGAAAACCGATCTCGGGGATCGATGGCCGTGAGGAAACGTTCGTCAGTGAGGTCAGGGCGATTGAAATAGCCTCTCGCGAGACCGTCGCCGGCAATGAACATCTCACCGACAATGCCGGGGCTGGTGGGCTGATGCGCCTTGTCGAGGACGTAGATGCCCGCATTGGCGGCCGGAACGCCGATTGGCACCGATGCGGATTGATCCCGGTCGATGTCGAAACGGTGTATCATGCAGCCCACAGTGGCTTCGGTTGGTCCGTACTCGTTGTAGATCTCGATAGGATGGGGGATGGCTTTCGTGATATCGCGAGCCAACTCGGTCTTGAAGTCCTCGCCACCCACGATGAACTTGCGCAGCCTTGTGGTCCCAAGATTGCGGTCGCGGATCATCGCGAGATGCGCCGGCGTCAGCTTCATGATATCGACGGCATTGTCGTCGATGACCTTGAGCACGACCATGCTCTGGACTCCGGGATCACCAAGATAGACCACGATGCGGCCGCCGGTTATGAGTGGCGTGAAGAGCGTCGTGACGGTCAGGTCGAAGGCGAGCGATGAGAAAAGGGGCCATGCGAGACGTTCGCCGGAACTGTACACCCGAGCGGCCCACCAGATGTAGTTCACCAGGTTCCGGTGCTCGATCACGACGCCCTTGGGTGTGCCGGTCGAGCCGGAGGTGAAGATGATATAGGCGGCGGCGTCCGGCGTGGCAGCGGACGGTCGGGCCGAGTCCGGCTGATTCAAGATCGACCCGAAATCGGCGTCGAGCACGATAATGTCGGCAAGGTTCGGGGAAATGACGGGCTGCAGGGGCGTCTGGGTGATCGCCACCGGCGCCCGCCCGTCGGTCCCGTTGGCAATGTCCTTCAGGATTGTTGCGAGACGCCCCTTCGGTGTTGCCGCATCCACCGGCACATAGGCTGCGCCCGACTTCAGGACGCCTAGGATCGCGACGACGACTTCAATGGAGTGCTCCATGAACACAACGGCAATCCGACCCGGCCCCACGCCGGTCGAGCTCAGATGCGTGGCCATCTGGTTGGAGCGTTCGTCGAGCTGCTGATATGTCAGCGCTGCGTCGCCGAAGCGGATCGCTTCGGCGCCAGGACTACGCATCGCCTGTTCGCGGAAGAGATCGATAATCGTCCTGTCCGACGGGTAGGGCGCTGCCGTGGCGTTGTACTCGACAACCAGCGCCTGATGATCGGCATCTTTCAGCAGGGGAAGCGCTACGCCCTCCGCCGCGATAGGTAGGACTTCATTCATGAGATGCGTCCCCATTGCAGAAATCAGAAAATCAAATCATGTCAATCGTTCAGCTTTCTGGGTTGCTTGGCGATAAAGCTCTGCGATGGCAGGTGCGTCCGGCTCCTCCAGCATAAGTGTATCGTTGCAGTCCTCGGGCCCGAAATAGAATTCGGCATGGGGCACCACTCGAAGCCATCGGTGCGGTGCTGCACCCGATCGCATCCAGGCCTTGTTCGGAAGGAATATGCATACTCGACCCGAATACGGAGTGGGAATGTACCGCCGCAAAGCCGTGATCGCCGCGGATTTGAGTCGAGCTCTGCTCGCCAGCACCGGATCTGTCGCAACGGGCTCTTTGCTTTTGCGAACGAGGGTCACGAGGGCGCGGACGCGCTCGCCGAGATTCCAGAGGCGACTGCCGAAATATCGGAGACGGGCACCGAATGTCGGCAGCTTCGCCATCTCTCGCAGGAGCGAATCTGCGCTACGCCGAGCATAGAAATACAACAGACGCGGCAATTTCCTATAGATGGTGGGGTGAAGAGGGCCAAAGAGCGCTGTGCATGGGACCTCCGCTCCGCGTTCGTGCAGGATTTTTGCCAGCTCGAAAGCGGTTGCAGCGCCGGAGCAGTAACCGGCGATGATGTATGGACCGGTGGGCTGATATTCGACGATCTGGCGGGCGAAGTACCCGGCGATATCTTCGACGCCGTCCATCGGCTCGCTTTGCCCATCGAAGCCAGGCGGTTGGAGTGCGTAAAACGGTTGATCGCCGCCCAGGTGCTTCGACAGGTCCGAGAATGAGAAGGGCGCCCCGATATGCCCGGGTACGGCGTAAATGGGCGTGCGTGTTCCGCGAGACTGCAGGGGAACGATTGCAGGCTGTTGCCGGGCCGCTACCGTGGCCATATTCAGAAACGCGATGATTTCGCCCTTCCGGTGCCGCAACTGGTCGGTAGACTCAGCCGTCAGTGTGCCTGCTGGGGCATTGCACCGCAGCCGGTCGCCTTCTACCCAGACCTTGATGTCCTTGACCGCGAGGTCTGCGAGAAGCTCCGGGATTTGTATCACGTCCGCCGACATTGGGTCCCCCGACATGTGAGGGAAGCGCTGTCCCATGAATGAACTTTTGCGTGCCCTCGTTTACGCGCAGTGCATCGTAAGCGAATGATGGCATCGCGGGCACTTCAATTCCGGACTACCAATTCCGGACTACCACCGTCCCGATGTACCCAGGTCTCGGCACGAAGCTACGGACATCCCAATCCCTTTCATCCCAAGAAAGGGGCTGTCCTAAGCCGCACCCCAGGGCCTTGGAGATAGCCTCCAGCCGGGTCCAGCGCCGGAGGAAGCCCTCCAGCCGGTCTTCCGGACCAAGAGCGGTGTAGGACCCATACTCGGAGGCGGAAAAGCAGAGTGCTGCGATCTCGTCCGCTTCGGGCACAGTGAGAACTGTCTCGATATCCACCCCGACTTCCTGCCTGGTCGAGAGGGCGACGACGGCGACATTTCCGGATCGTGAGACACTGAAGCGCAAATCGCGAGTTGGCATCCGGTGCGAGAGGTGTGGTTTGCCTAGGCGTCCATACTCTAGTTCGACATCGGACGGCGAGATTCCCAGTTTGGAAGCGAGGATTCGGCGCAGTTGCCCACGGGTAACGACAAAGCGGCGACGGTCCCGCTCCAGTCTCAACCCCTCGGCGCGCCGACGTTCCTCTTCGTTGAGGCAAATGCCTATCTCACGGATGACGTTCTGCTCCGCATCGAGCATGAATGCCAGGACCTCTAAACCATCATTCTCGAGAACCGGTATTGTGATCTCGGGTCTCAGCGCGACTTTATCCAAAAAGTTTGGATGGGGCGGTGCCGGCTCCACAAGAGGCTGACTGACGCCGAATCTGACGGGTGGAATTGATCGATGTTCCGGCCGAACCGAGACAGCATGAAAATTCCAGCTCGCGCCCAATGCGCCATGGGGATCGCCCCCGCCCATGCCAGGAAATTGGAAATCGTCGAGCTCAGGACAGCAGTCAGAGGTCATACGTGGATTCCGGTCGCTGGGAGCGCTCATGCGCACAAGTACAATTCTCAACCAGGGTTGTGGTGCTGATTGATCTTTCCGGTACGGTGAAATTGGCTCAGTTTTGACAGGGTGTCAGATGACATCGCGCAGCGTTTCTTCGCGGCATTTGCTGCCTCCAGCAGCGCCGGGCCTGGATCGTCCCAGCGCCAGTAGGCGTTGTGAATCCTATGACCCGGTGGATAGAAACAGCTGGCGCCAAGGAGCCAAGCCGAGATGAAATCCCTGAATTCATCGCGCCAGACATGCGTTGGATCAAACTCCAACGGTGGGTATGGCTGCCCGGCGGCGTCGCAATAGCCGACATTGCAGAGATTGACGCCACACAGGGCGGAGATCTCCACCTGCCCATCGATCCGGCCAACCGTTGGCTCGACAAATCGAAATCCGCCGTCACGCCGGTCGCGCTTGAATTCCATGCTGGCGAAGCCGTTTGTCAAACCGATTGATCGGAAGAAGCCGATTGTCAGATCCTCCAATTCCTCGGCGACTTCCGGCGCCGCCCAGCAACTGGCGGTCACGCCGATCTGAGGCGGCCAGGAACGGCCTTTGCGGCCCGTGAAGGCGACCGAAGCACCCGGGCGCAGGTAGCACAGGCAAAAGTAGATGGAGTCATTCGACCCCTCAATCCACTCCTGAACAATCACCTCCCCCACCGCGTCCAGCACCTGCTGGCAGAGCAACCGGGCATCGGCTTGGGTTTCGATGCGATAGGCTTTCTTGAAAGAGCCATCATACGCTTGGGAACGGCTGTTCGGCTTCACGCAGAATGGCGGCCGAAGGTCACGCAAACCGTTCAAGTCAGCATAGTTTTTCGCCAAGAGGGTTCTTGGCACCGGAAAGCCACCACCCTGGGCCAGACGAAAAAATCGCTCCTTCAGAGTCAAGTCGACCAGCAAGTCGTGCAATGGAAGTTGAAAGCCGAACCAGGGGGCTACACGGTCACGGTGCCGTGACACGGCCAATAGTGGACGGTCATCGGCAAATATTATTACGCCTCCGTGAGGCATTCCTTCCCGCAGTTGAATCAATTCATCGACGAACTCTTCACCGCTGAATGTGGAAACGGTAACTCGCTGGGCATATCGCGACACAGCTGCCACATCATATTTCGTATCGACGACTACAATCGGTCGAAGCCCGGCTTGAGCCAGGCTGCGTACAGCGGACAGACCGTTTATTCCTCCTCCTAAGACGATCGGCGTCGGTGCGCCATCGGCTGCTAGGCTGTGTTGCGGCGGGTTTGTCACCTGACCAGGCATGATAGCCCCAATCCTAGCGAGAAGACTGACTTCCCCTTATTGGTTCAAGGTGAACGTCCACAGGCTTTTCCGGGCTGAAGACGTCGACCGTGGCGCGGTGCTGTCCCGCGGTCATACGACGGGATGCTCGCAATGGCCTGGGTCGGATCCTCGCTAGATGCCTTGATATCGTGCGACAGGTGAAGTCGGTGCCAAACACGAAACGCATGACGGGTCCAAACGTCGTGGTCGATACATGCCCTACGAAATACAACCCGGGAATGGACGATTCGAAGTTCGCGGACAGCGTCGGAGTTTTTCCGACAAGACGCAGCTGTTCAACAATTGAAGAGCTTAAGAAAGGAAAACGATGCACGTCGGCCTTGTATCCGGTCGCCGCGATTATGTGATCTGCCTCAACGACTTGAGTGTCGCCGTCCACGGATAGCAATTTTAACTGTACTCCATGCTCTGACACTCTCACCGCCTGCGGCGAGCATCCCATATGCAGAGGAACAGTTGCCGCCCGATCCTTCATTGGCGCCCCTCCCGAAGGCGAGGGGAATTTTTCTGCCATTTCAAGTCGATAGGACTCGGGGAAATATCGAAAGAGCCAAGGTAAGTCCGCGAACAGTCGATGCTTCCAACCCGGGCCAATACCAGATACGGGGCGGGCTAGACTGCTCAGCACCGGGAACGAGCCCCCCCATCGGCCACTGTAAATGATGGCCCGCTTGCGCGAGATAAGCTGAACGTCTACCCGCGCTTCGTTCAAGAGCACCGCTATATCTATTGCCGATGCTCCGCTTCCGATTACCGCGACACGCTGCCCCTGGAATCTCTCAAGGTCGTGAACATCAGCCGCATGCGACAGCCTATCGCTGGGCAATTGGGAAAACAGCTCGGGGACATGGCGAAAATGGGTCAGGCCCGTTGCGATCACCACTTTGTGCGTCCTGAAGGATAGTCCGCTCTTCATACGAAGATCGAAGCCTTCTGGAACTGGAATCAAGGAGACGAGTTCCTCGTCTTCCACATCCGGCACGCAGCTTTTTTGGAACGCCACCCCGTAGGCGGCGAATGTTTCCAAAGGAATCGGGAGATCCAAATGCTCATAGGGGCTGCCGTGTTCGATGCAGAATTGCCTAAGAGTAAAAGCCTGCTCGGGATCAGAGAGGTTTGATGCGAACCCGGCGGATTTGAGCAGCATGCCTTTCGGCATCTTGCTCTTCCAACTCTCCATCGGGCGGCCGATTATCCGGTAATCAACGCCCAGTCCGCGTAAGTGCGCTGCTACCGACAGTCCATAGGGGCCAGCACCGATAACGGTCACGTCGCACAATTAACAGCACCTCCCGTTGGTCCTCGCCTGCCGAAGGGGCGAACCTGCCTGCCGATTGTCCAGGAGCCTGCCTCCAATCCTTAATGCAGAGTGGGGCTCCTCCGTTGGTCGGCCCTTCGAGCCACGGCCTCTTTCATGTTCGTAGCAATGGTCCCTAGCACCCGCCTGGCACCGCGCAGCTTTGCCTCGATCCGGCGCTCTGGACTGTCCCTGCCTATTGCGATCCACTTCATGGAATGCTCCGTATTGGCCAGGTGAGACTTATGCCCGGCGGAGCCTGCCAGAAAATCGTAGCCGCGCTCCCCGCGTCCGATGCTGTCCTCAATAGCCAGCACATGGCTGACAAGTCCGGGCTTGAGCCGGCCGTCGCGCTCATAGAGAAAGCCGCTTTGGTAGTTGTAAACACGGCCGTCGTGCACGAAATTGTACAGGATCCCGATTGTCTGGTCCCCAGCCAACGTCCGTGAGATGCGGACGGTCCCGGTGGGAACTCCGAGTGCAATGAGCTCCTCGTGAAATCGACGGAAGCTCGGATTGGCAAACGCTCCCTTGCGTCCCCACCGCGCCTGATGAAGTTCGGCGAGCAAATCAAACGCGGCGAGCGCCTCCGATGTCACTTCCATGGTCCGGAACGCAATGGGGCCGCGTTCAGCATATAACCGCATGGCACGGCTTACCGCCTGCCGAGTATTGCGGCCCAACGTGGCGCGGAAATTTCCGCCTTTCTGGAGGACTTTGGCGAAATCAATCCACCGCGCCGTATCGTCCGCTCTCACATCGGTAAGGAGCCCGGCCCGGCCCGCGGTGCGACAAGCTGCCAACTCAAAGTCCGGATCAATTCCGGAGAGCACTAGCTGGTCAGAGTAGCGCAAGTGATGCGCCAAGGCCTCGAGGCATGCCACCCTGGTGGCATCGGCCAGGGATCGCTCCGCAAGAATGTTGTTGTACTCGATGAACAATCGATCGAAACGAACATCTCCGGTTTCATTGAGCAGCCAGCGCGCCCGCGCGTGCGGCCCGAAACTCCAGGCCCTCCGCCGGCAAATAATCGCCAATCCAACGATCCGGCTTGACGTCCGAGCGACCAGAACATGTGGTTGCGCGGCCCCCGGCAGATGCCGCAGCCAAGTTCCGATCCAGAGCCAGGACAGATAGAATGAGTGAGGTGCTCGCGCTTCGAGCTCCTTCCAAATGGTCTCGAGTCTCGCGATGTCCGGCAAGGTCTCCACGGTAACGTCGATGACTGTATCCTGGCTCATGTCTTGTTCTACTGAAGCCACACGATAGGGTTCGGCGCCGACAGCTGAGACATCAAGAACTCCTGACATGCACCCCATCTTCCTGATCCTTCAGGGTTTGTCCTGTTTGGAGAAGTCTCGTATCGCCAGCGCGAGAAGTGAAGACCCTATTCCTGACTACTCACGGCGAGCAGTCCATGCCAATATTCCGAGCCCCTGAGCGGATGCTCGTTCGTGAAGCGGCTCAAGCTGTCGGTGAGCAGTCGTTTCGCTTCCCACTTCGTCCCGACGAGTTCATCCACGCGGACCAGGCCGTGCAGACCAGTCTCTTGCCGGGCATCAATTCGGACCAATCCTTTGCTCCGCCACCTCGCGGCCAGGCCCTTTGGGAGTGCACGTCGGCGAGCACTCGCTGGTCCGCGACGAGGTCGGGAACGGCGAACCGCCCAGCTCTCTTGGCTCGCCCGCGATGATGTTGACGAGGTCGCCCGGCTGCAACAGGGTCATCCCGTCGGACTCGATGCTGACCGGCCCGGCTGCCGATTGGCGCACGATTTGATAGGTTACGCTGTTCGCGTCCTTCGCAAACTGGGCGCGGGTCTCCGGCAACGCGTACAGGACGCCTTCGCTGGCGTTCAACTCGCGCGCATTAGCCGCGATCTGGCTCTCCGTGGACTCGATCTCGACCTCCAGATCGTTCCTAAGGTCGGCCCGGGTCTGCAACGCCTCAGCCTCCAGCGAAGCAAGGCGCTGCTTGGCCATCGCGTACTGGTTGAGGGCGTCCTGCCGACGCTGTTCCGCGTCGGACAATTCGCTCCGGACCTGATCCATCACCGTCTGGCTGAGAACGTTGCGGTCCACGAGCGTGCGCATGCTGTTGACGCGCTCCTGGCGCAGCTTGACGAGTTCGTCGAGCGAGTCCATGTGCCCATACGCGGCAACATCCTGCCTGGCCTCGTCCAGTGCACGCAGGATCGTGCGCTCGCGATCTTTGCGGGCCGTGGCGACGGGCTTGCGCCGGTCGCTCTGCTCGTTGACGAGGTTGGCGGCTTCGGTTGCGCCGGCCAGCTCCAGCAACTGGCGCGGAATCGCGGGCGCGGTACCGTCGCGCTCGGCTTTCAGAACTGCCTCGCGCGCGAGCAACTTCGACATTGCATCGATCGCCCCGCTCCGCTTCTGCGTTTCGCGCACGGCTTCGATCTTCTGCCACGGCTCGCTCGCGCCCCGGTCGAGCCCGCCGGCCAGCGCTATGGCGTGCAGGATCGTCATGCCGGACGCGTACTTGAACGAGCCTGGATTCTTGACTGGCCCCAGTACGTAGATGGGCGAGCGCTCCAGCGACAGGATGTTGACCAGCCCCTTGCGACCCAGCAGCTGTTCGAAGGTTTCTGCCAGGTCGGCCTGTACCTGTTGTCTCGACCGGTTGGCGACCGGAATGGAGCCAAGCAAGGGCACGGAAATCGTGCCGTCGTCCTGGACAGCATACTCGCCGCTCAGTTCCGGTCGCTGCAGGATGCCGCTCAGGGCCGAGACCGAGGATGCCCCCCCCCACTTGTCTTCCTCGACGTCGACGCGCTCGTAGAACACGACCTTGAGACGGTCGCCGATGCCGAACAGGCTTCCGGTTGGCACGCCAGGCGCCGTGCTGATGGTTTTGGGGCGCTCGGCACTGGTGGGGACGGCAGGAGCGGCGATCCTTTCGGCCAACGTCGCGGCCGACGCATCCGTTCCCGACACCATCGCCCGGGAGGGTTCGGCCTTGGCTTGAACCGGTTGATCTTGCCAGCTGTCGACAGCAGCGGACACCTTCTGCGCCACTGCTCCGGAGACATCCTCAACCTTCAGCGCCACGGCTCCGGAAACATCTTCGACCTTCCGCGCCACGGCACCGGAGACGTCCTCGACCTTCTGCGCCACGGCTCTGGAAGCAACCTCGACGGCATCCCAGTTTTTGACCGCGCCCCCTCCCAGGGCGGTGACTCCAGAGAGCCCAAGGACAAGCAGGGTGGCCTTCATTCCCCTGTGGCCAGCCGCCTGTGGCGAGGGAGTGACCGGCTCGGAATTGTAACCTGTGGCCATGGCGCGTGGCTTTCACCTTTCAATGGTGGCCATCCCGTGTGGCCATCCCGTCCCGAACTGGTCGAGGCATGGGCCGACGAGCAAGACCCTCCCTTATCGTGACCCTTCACCGCCAGCGGCACAACTATCCCTTTGTGGGCACTCCTTCCGGATAAAGTTCCGGATAAAGCAGGAGAACCATCTCTGATGGCAAAAGGCGATCGCAGTGCGAGCTGCGCCGCATTTCCCTGGCCCTCACCCCAATTCGCCACTGCCAGCTGCGGCGCGTTGCGCCAGCTGCTGAAGCGCGGGGCGTTGGTCAGGATCAGCGTGTGTGACCTCAAGATTGCGTTCGCCTCGACGCATCCAACGCCACGATGGCGCCGGGCCCCGCCGCCCGCATCATGCCTTCCCCAAGGCTACAGGCTTGAGAAACCGGATAGGTATCGAGGATGCCGCCCCTACGCCTAAAGAGGGTATACTGGTGTAGGGTTTTCCTGGCGTAACGTTAAAAAAATATGCGGTTGGCGCGCAGAGCGCCTTACCGGGCGCGTTGGGGAAGCTACGATGACAAAACAATCTTTTACAACGGTGATTGTCGGGCCGAGCGAGTTACTCCGAGAAGGCCTTGGCCGAATCCTGGATGCAGCAAAGTTTCGTACTCTTTTCTCTGCTGCGTGTGTTCACGATCTTCTGCAGAAGCCGCTGCCCCGGCAGCGGCCCATCCTGCTCATCATGGACGTCGGCGGTACCGATGCAGACGCTGAATTCGCACAAATTGCTGACTTTAAAGCGATTTATCCGAACAGTCATGTCGTTGCGCTGGCCGATCACTGTCTGTCGAGCGATATAGTTTCAGCTTTTCGGGCGGGCGCTGACGCATATTTGACAAAGGTCGCCGCTCCCGACACTTTCATCAAAGCTCTCGAATTGGTTATGCTTGGGCAGGCAGTGTTACCTGTGGAGAATTCGATATTTATTCGAGATATAGGGAATGAGCTAAAATATGAGTCGATGACTAATGATTTGAAAAGAATAGATGTAAAAGTGGATAATATGGAGCAAGAACTTTCCATATTATCAAACAGGGAAAAATGTATTCTACGTTGCTTGATCGAAGGGGAGTCCAATAAAACCATCGCGCGCGAGATTAGGATCGCCGAAGCCACGGTGAAGGTACACGTCAAGGCGATCCTTCGAAAGATTCGGGTTCGCAACCGTACGCAGGCTGCGGTTTGGGCGATGAACCATGGTGTGCTCACTCCCGCGTCTGATAATGGCCCGTCAGGGACCGAAAAGATGGCGACTAAGCCCTCTCACTATCCGCAAGATCTATTTGAAGCACAAAAGGGGTACCACCTTCTTGAGAACACTCATCCGGTGTGACCGCTTTATTCGGGCTGATGCATTCACTTGCCCTGATGCGAGGCACCGCGATCAAGAACGCGTGGGTTCAAATCACCCCGGCGATGCTCACAAAGAGGTGGGGTGGAGACGGATCGCGATGGGCGCATGACGATGTAGGTGTCCAGACGAGTTGTTGACCCACTCCAGGCTCGATACCCGGCAGGATCACTGGAGATCAACCAGCTGAATTGGAAACGTCTTCCGCGATCATCTGGGGCTCGAATACGAGATACCGAAATACGACGGCGACCTTTGCCAACCGGAGGCGTACGTGCCCGCTTGCGGCCGACGTATTGGAACGCAAGCGCTTCCGGACGCAACGCCGCAAGACCTGGTTCGACCGTGAGACACTCGAGCTCTGGAGGTTACACATTAAGTCGCGAAAGGCGGTGGATTGTGAGTAAAAAAGCTTGACTCACTGGCGATCTCCTAAGAGCCTTGCGTATCATCCTCGTGTGAGACGTTTGCGGGAAAGACAGGTACAGAAGCAGTCATTCAAGCTAACGGATTTTTTACTATCCATTTTGGAGTTGAGGGGACTTATCAAGGTGGGCAAAGCAAAAATTGCTCCTGGATTTTCGCTCAACGAAGCCCGAATTGGAACGGTCGAGGGCGGAGAATCCGGCCTCCTGGTCTGGAAATTCGACCAATTGGTTGCGGTCCTTACTCGGATCGACGAGGAAGCCTACTCCACGAAGGGCCAATGGTTCCTCGAGACAGGCTTTGGCTTGCTGAGCGGGCAGCACAAGCATTTCGATACGATCGAGGAAGCCGTAAGCTGGGTGGGCGGCTACACCTTCCCCGATCCTGCTCCCGCTGATTGATCGGCGGATTCGCGGCGGCGATGCGGACGGCCGCGTGAAATTGTGCCCCTGAAGGGCCTCTCGGAGCAACGAACCACACCGAAGTGAGGCCGGCTCTCGGATGCCATTCACTGCAAGTCTCGCGACTTACTTGGGATCACTTTCAGCCAGTGCTCGTTCCGCGAAGAGATCCTTGACCTTGCAGGCGACTTCCGTGCGGTTGGCCGCCTTCAGCTTCTTCATGATATTTCGGATGTGGACCTTCACGGTGCTTTCGCGCAGGTTCAGTTCGTAGGCGATGATCTTGTTCGCCTTGCCATGCAGCAGCGCTTGGGCGACCTCGGCCTGCCTAAGCGTGAACAATCCCGTCAAAGCTTGCCTGTTGCAACTGCCTGGATCTATCAGATGCCGCATCGACAAGACGCTGCTCGCTGGAACGAAGATACCTCCAACTGCCGCGAGGTTGATTGCTTCGACACACACATCGATCCCTACCGAGGTCGGAATGTAGCCACGTGCGCCGCATTCGAGAGCCGTCAGTATCTGTGCGAGGTCTTCGTTGTCGGCCAGGATAATGACGGGGATTGATCTGAACCCGGACGCTATATGCCTGATCTCGTCTGCCACGCCATGATCGGTCGCCTTCCGGCCGCCAAGGTTGAAGAGTATGGCGACAAGGGGAGGGAACGAGCTCTTCCTCACGCGCCATTGTTCGATCGAACCCATTGCGGCCACTACCATGCCGAGTTCGTGGTCCACGAGGGCCGATGCGAGACATTCGCGGTCTAAAGCTCTTCCATCCAGGATAAGAAGGCATTCCTTACGAGGAACATTTTTTATTCCGCTGGATCGAACTCCTAACTGATTGGCCGAAGTGTAATTCTGCAGTCCTGTAACGCCACCCATACTACCCACCCTTTTCCAACACTGGCAGCCTTGCGGCCAACATAACTCCTTTCTTCTCGCCTCCCTTCAGCGAGAACGGCTTGGGTAGCTTAGAGGCTATTTATAAGCAGTCTCTAACATAAGTTAATTTTCGGTAAATTTCGGGTACGGAACGCCGTCGTCTCCTGACCCAAAGACACCGCAATCCGCCCGAAGGCACAGGGAATGGCGCCAATTAGGAACGCCGGCTCAAGCGAGCAGTCGAGCGAGGATCGGCAGTGCCTGCGGTAAACGCGAATTCCTGAACTTGAGATGCTGGCTCGGTGCAGATGCGTCTCGTGACGCTTGCACTACCTGGCGGCCAGTTTTAAGTGGTGCGCGGCCGACGGTGGCGGTATCGGACATGGCGATCCATTCCTTTGCGCATACGGGACGAATGGGGGTGAGTTCCACCAGACCGATGCGCTGCCGCTTAGGCCCGCAGCGAGGTCGACGCGAACGAGCCACGCAACGGTTGAACGGAGTCGGAGGGATAATTTTACCTGAGGTACTCTTTGTCGAATCCGGCTGTTTCGACCAGCTTCTTGCGATTTATCACCTCTACATGGCCTGCCTTGAAAGAGACGAGATCGGCCTTGCGAAGTTCCCTCAACGTCCGGTTGACGTGGACGGTGGTCATTCCGAGGATGTCCGCCAGTTCGTGCTGGGTAAGGGGACACTCATATCTTCCATGGTCCGACAGGCCAACTTTGGAGAGTCTCTCCTCCAGCTCGAGCAGAAAATGGGCGGTGCGGCTCATCGCGTTCCGCCGTCCGACATTCACGAGATGTTCGGCAAGGATGGCGTTCAGCCGGGCCAGGGAGCAGGCGATCTTGTTCCCGAGGCGACCGTCCGACAAGACGGCATCGATCAGTGCTTTCCTGGAAATTTCATAAACAGCCAGTTCGGTTATGGACGCCAGCGACGCGAAACGGGGTCCGTCCACGAAGCGGAACCCGACAATGTCTCCCCCGAGAGGAGTGTCGATGATCTGCCGTTCTCCATCGAGTAGTCCGCGGTAAAGGATGGCCCAACCCGATTTTAGGATGAATATCGTGTCGTCGTTGTCATCCTGGCGGCATATGACTGAATGGGGTTTGTAAATTTTGGGCGAAACATCGAGAAAATCGTTGGTTCCCCAACCGTTTTTCAACAATGTCGCCCCTGCGGGATGCGTGCGCATAAACTGCGACAGCGTTTGCATGAAGGTTCGCGAGTCCGCCCTAATCTCCGCACAACCTACAATAGCCGCTCCCGGAAAGCCAGTTATGCGAAGCTTGTTCCATGGTCGGCCGGAGCGTTTCGATGGATGCTGCATTGCGCGGCATGTCCGAGCCGGCAAAATTGGCCCTCAAGTCCGCGCATAAATCGCAGGCCCTTCGACAGGGCGGCGAACACCAACCGGACCCTATGAACCGCCTTCAGATCTTCATGCATGACGACCCGGGCCTCCATATCCGCACGCAGCCAGGGCAGTACGCGGCGCAGACATGCTTCCATGATGCATCACGGATAGAAAGGTCGCATACAAATCCCAGTTGGGAGGAGCCGTCATGGTCATTTTTTTCGAAGCGCTGGTTATGTTGCGACGATAGACTCGAAGCCGAATGCCGGGCAATGTCCCTGCATCATTGATTTTTTTGAGGTATTTGAACTGTGACCAGTAGCGCCATTCTGCCGGGCTCGCGCTCTTCCTCTTCGCCATTCGCCGTCACAGGCGTTCCACGTATTCTGCTTCGTCTTGAGGGATTGGCGGCTATCGGTGCGGCTGTATGGGCGTACCAGCTGTACGGCGGCGGCTGGGGCTGGTTTGCCGCATTGCTTCTGGTGCCAGACTTTTCGATGTTTGCCTATCTCGCCGGCCCGCGCGCCGGTGCAATCGCCTACAACGCGGTCCATACCTATGTCGGACCTTGTCTGCTGGCCGCGCTGGCCTGGGCGACTCATGCATCCTGGTTCGCCAGCCTGGCACTGATCTGGATCGCGCATATCGGTATTGATCGTGCGCTGGGCTATGGCCTCAAATATGCGACTGCGTTTTCCGACACCCATCTCGGCCGCATCGGCCGGGCGCCAAACAGCGTGACGTGACGGACATCCAGGGATCACGCCGTCGACGCGGTAACCCGTGAAGACGCCGCCCAGGTTTCCGCGATGGCGACGATTGCGGCGTTGATCGGTCCGCTCGGGATCGCCGGCATGATCGAAGCGTCGACGACAAAGACGTTGTCGAAGCCATTCAGCCGCAAGTCGGGGTCGACGACGGCGCCGGCATCGCCACCCATCCGACATGTGCCAGCCGGATGATGATGGGTGGAGGCAGCCCTGGCGATGAAGGCATCGAGCTCGTCGTCGGACTGAGCCGATGCACCCGGCAGGACTTCCGCATCGCGCCATTCGTCCAGCGCCGCATGGTGGCCGACCATGCGCGCCCGCTTCAAGGCCATCCTGAAGACCGCGCGGTCGTGTTCGGTTTCGAGATAATGCGGGTCGATCACCGGCGCATCGTTGCGGCCGGGCCCGCCCGGTGCGATGCGCCCGCGGCTTGTCGGATGGGTGACGCCGCACAGGATTGTGAAGGCGGAGCCGTAGCGCGGGGCATTCAGGCCCTCGGCCGCTGACGGAGCGACGACGCAGGCGAGCACGATGTCGGGACTTCCCGTGGAACGGGTCGGGTCGTCGCTGTGCAGGTACATCAGTGATTCGGAGTGCTGCAGGCGGGACGGCGGCACCGGCTTTTTCGTGCTATAGACATTTCCAAGAGCCAGCAGATGGTCCTGCAGGTTGCGGCCGACGTCGCGTCGGTCGGCAAGGCAGCGTATCCCCGCCTGCTTCAGAGTATCCGGACAACCAATGCCCGACCGCATCAGGATGAGCGGCGTGGATACGGCGCCGGCGCAAAGAACAATCCGGTCGGCGCAGAGCGTTCTGGTCTCACCTTCGCAAACCACAGTCACGCCCGTGACCTTGTGGCCGTTCAGCACGAGATGCTCGACCTCGTGGCCAGCGAGCAAGGTCAGGTTCGGCCGCGCCATGACCGGCGGCGGCAGATAGGCGTCGGCGACGCTCACGCGCTTGCCGTCGCGTATGTTGAGTGAATTGGGGCTGGTGCCGGCCAGTTCGCCGCTGTTGTGGTCGCTCAGTGCGGGAGCACCCATGGCGCGCCCGGCGGCGATGTAGGTACGCACGACCGGACTGATCTCGGCGTCCGGCAGATACACGTCCAGCGGGCCGCTCCTGCCTCGTGTCGGCCCCTCGAAGGCCGTGAAGGCTTCGCTGCGGATGAAGCCCGGCAACAATCCCTGATAGGACCAGCGCTCGCCGCCGGCTTGCGCCCAGGGTTCGAAATCATCGGGATGGCCGCGTACGTAAGCCATGGCATGCAGGCAGCTCGAGCCGCCGACGATCTTGCCGCGGGGCCATGCGTGGACGCGGTTGGCCGTAAAAGGCTGCGGCACGGTCCGATAGGACCAGTCGTAGGCGCGGCCCTGGAGCATCGTCCACTTCAGCGGGTCGGCGATATCGGGATCAGCCGGCATCGTCCCGGCCTCGATCAGGCCGACCTGGCACGACCGGTCTTCACTGAGCCGACTGGCAACAACCGAGCCGGCGGATCCCGCGCCGATCACAAGCACGTCGAAATGACGGTTCAATCTGAAATTCCCCGCACGGGCTCGATGTCAGGAGATGGTACGATCACGCGGCAAAGACGCCGGCATTCGATCGTTCCATGATCTGTCTCTGCACGGACAGCAGGTGCGCGCGCATTGCGGCCTCCGCCGCTTCGGGATCGCGCTGCGAGATCGCTTCGGCGATCAGGCGATGCTCGCCGTCGCGCTGGGCGATCCGCTTGGGGCAGGTGGGAGCGGCGGTGCGCGCGACCTTCACCCGCGCATCGACCCCGACTTGGCGTAGCATCTTGTAGAATTCCGCGGCGAGATGGTTGCGGGCGGCGGCGACGATCGCGAGATGGAAGGCAAAGTCGACCTCGCCCGACGGGGCATTTTCCGGCGTGGTTGCCGCGTCGATGATCCGCGCCGTCTCGAAGGAGGAGGCGCGCAGCGACGCCAAGCGGGCAAGGCCAGGCTCCATGATCAGGCGCAATTCCAGAACCTCGATCGGGTTGGTTACCCTGACCAGTTCCTCCCCGTATCTTGGAAGGGCGGTCGGCGCCCGCCTGGCGCGCGCCGGTTTGAGATCGCCTGAATGACGCAGCACTTCAAGCGCCTTGCGAAGCTGATGGCGCTTTACGCTCAGATGTTCGGCAAGATCGCGCTCGGACGGAAGTTTGCCGCCGCCCTGTTGCAACTGGCGGACCGCGGCAATGATGTCATCGAGATCCGATGGTTCGACCTGCGGCTCGAATGCGCTCAAAACCAAATCTCCTGTCCGATCGGCAGGCGCCGACTCAACGTCCGGTTATCATATTGTGACACGAAACCTGATGGAAACGGCACTCAACCAATTCAACCAATCCTACATCCACATGCGATGGTTGACAACACCAGTTGCGCGATGGTTGACTGACTTCGTTGACGGCTGCCATCGCGGCTGTCCTTCTCCCGAGGATCACGCATGCCGGCTGGCGAAACCTTTGACTACGTCATTGTCGGCGCCGGTTCGGCCGGCTGCGTGCTGGCAAACCGGCTGAGCGAAGACCCCGCGGTTTCGGTGCTTGTGCTGGAGGCGGGGGATTGGGATCGCGATCCGATGATTCATATCCCGCTTGGCTGGGGCAAGATCCTGACCGAGCGCCGCCACGACTGGATGTATTTCTGCGAGCCCGAGGCCAATGTCGGCGGGCGCAAGGTCGAATGCGCGCGCGGCAAAGTTATCGGCGGCTCTTCCTCCACCAATGCCATGGCCTATGTGCGCGGCAATCGCGGCGATTACGATCGCTGGGCGGCAACCGGGCTGACCGACTGGTCGTTCGACAAGGTGCTCCCTTATTTCAAGAAGCAGGAGCGCTGGGAAAAGGGTGCAAGCCAGTATCGCGGGGGCAGCGGACCGCTGAACACCCAGTTCTGCCGCTACAAGGATGAACTGATCGATGCCTTCGCCACGGCCAGCCGTGATGCCGGATATCCACAGACCGACGACTACAACGGCGCCGTGCAGGAAGGTTTTGGCCGCCTGCAGATGACGATCGAAAACGGCCGCCGCTGTTCGACCGCGTCCGCCTATCTGCGGCCGGCCATGCGCCGCGGCAACGTCAAGGTGCTGACCGGCGCGATGGCGACGAAGATCCTGCTGAAGGATGGTCGCGCTACGGGCATTGCCTATACCAGGGGCGGGGCGGGGCATGAAGTTCTCGCGCGCCGCGAAGTTCTGCTCGCCGGCGGCGTCATCAACACGCCGCAGCTCATGATGCTGTCGGGGATCGGTGACAGCGCCGAACTTGCGGCCCATGGCATCGAGACGAAGCTCGATCGTCCGCAGGTCGGCAAGAATTTGCAGGACCATGTTTCGGTCATCGTGATGTATCGACGCAAGCAGCCAGGGCCATTTCTCAGGATGATGCGGGCCGATCGCATCGGCCTGGATTTCGTCAAGACCTATCTGACGGGCAAGGGGTTTTCGGGGGATGTGCCTGGCGGCGTCGTCGCGTTCCTCAAAAGCGATGCAAGCCGGCCGCTGCCGGACGTACAGCTGCTTTTCACCGCCGCACCGCTTGGGGCATGGCCCTATATGTCGCCGTTCAAGGCACCGTTCGCCGACGGCTTTGCGACGCGCATCGTCGCCGTGCAGCCGGAGAGCCGCGGCAGTGTCAACCTGGCGTCGAGCGATCCCCTCGCCGCTCCGCTGATCCATCAGAACTTCCTGTCTTCGCAGCGCGACTGGCAGTCGCTTCGCGCCGGCTTTCGTGTTGCGCGCAACCTTGCCAGCCAGCCGTCCATGGCCCCGTTCGTTGGCGCGGAATTCTTCCCCGGTCCGACATGCGAGAGCGACGACGAGATCGACGAGCATATCCGCAAGACATCGATCACCGTGCACCACCCGGCCGGCACCTGCCGCATGGGTGTCGATGCGGAATCGGTGGTCGATCCGGAATTGCGGGTGTGCGGCATTGCCGGACTGCGCACCGTGGACGCCTCCGTGATGCCGGATCTCGTCTGCGGCAACATCAATGCGGCGGTCATCATGATCGCCGAAAAGGCCGCGGATCTGATCCGCAGCCGCGCTCAACAGAGCGTGGCGGCCTGATAGTGGCGGCTGGAATGCAACCAATATCTTTTGGTTGAGACTAAAATCTGCGTTGGTTGGGCTGCCACGCGATCCCGCATGGCCGTGGCAGGTTCGGTGTGGTTTGCAGATTTGAGCATGGTTTGTGCTATTTTCGTGTCATTTCTGCCTATTTTCGAGCTTTTGCCGCTCAAGAGTGCATCTCAACCAAAAACTTTCAAATTTCGCGATTTGGGGATTGTCGAGCAAAACCAATGCGAATACGGTTGAATTGGTTTGAAGCAGTTTCTGCGTGACGAGAGGTGTCCGATATGTCCATGGCGCAACCAGCTAACGATACGCTCACCAACAAGAAAGCGGCACTCAAGGGCCTCTATGACGCCCTCTACGAAAAGAACATGTTTCCGTTCTGGGCGACGTCGGAAGGCGTCGACCATGACGAGATCAAGCAGCTGATGGCGACGTCGAAGGCCATTCCTTTCGTATGGTCCTATTCGGACATCGAGCCGCTGCTGCAGCGCGCCGCGGAATTGGTGACCATGGACGACAGCGAGCGCCGCTCGCTGATCCTGGTCAATCCTGGCCTCGCGCCCAAGCGCGCATCGGTCAGCACGATGTACACCGCCTACCGCCTGAACGATCCGGACGAGATCATGCCGCCGCACAAGCACTCGCCGAGCGCCATCCGCTTCGGCCTGACCGGCAAGGGCAACTTCACCGGCGTCGAGGGCGAGGACGTGGTCTTCGGTCCGGGCGACATGGTGCTGACGCCCAACGACGCCTGGCACAATCACGGCACGGTCGGCGGCGAGCAGGCGGTCAACCTGTCGGTGCTCGACCTGCCGCTGGTCGAGACGCTGCACGCCGTCCATTTCGATCACAAATACACCGAGATGGTCGATGGCAAGGAAGTCGAGAAGAAGGTGCAGACCGCGCGCTATCCGAGCGATTACTCGCAGCGCATCTATGGCGAGGGTGGCCTGATGCCGCGTTTCGTCGACCACAAGCGCGGCGGCGGCCTGTCGTCGCCGATGTATGTCTATCGCTGGGAGAAGATGGAAGCGGTCCTCGACGCCCACAAGGATTGGGATGGCGACCCTCATGAAGGCATCGTCGTCGATTATGTCGATCCGGTCACCGGCGGGCCGGTCTTCCGCACCATCAATTTCTACGTTCAGATGCTGCGCCCTGGCGAGAAGACCTTGCCGCAGCGCGAAACCGCCAGCCTGCTGCTGGCACCGTTCCGCGGCAACGGTCATTCGATCATCGATGGCAAGCGTTACGACTGGAACCAGTTCGACACGATCGCCATACCCGGCGGATCGTGGGTCGAACATGTCAACGGCTCGTCCAGCGAGCCGGTGATCTTCTTCGGCGCAACCGATGCGCCGACGCAGAAGGCGCTGCTCCTTTACAAGCGCTGGGGCCGCAACCAGGCCGGCGATCTGCTTCGCCTCGCCTGATCCTGGCCCTCCGGCAAGAATGTGGCGCCGCCTTGGCGGCGCGGCATCGAGAATGACGTTTCAGCAGCAAAGGCGTACGCATTTGGTTTCTGCGTTCAACACCAAGCAGATCGGTCATGTCGACTGCCCGGGCGGCGGTCAGGTCTGGGTCGACGGCAACATCCTCTATATCGGTCACATGCGTCCGCCGAGCGGCACGACGCTGGTCGATATTTCCGACCCGCGCAATCCGCGCAAGATAACCACGATCGATGTCCCGCCGGGTTGGCACTCGCACAAGGTGCGCGCCAAGGACGGGCTGATGATCATCAACCACGAGCGCTTCGGCAATGCCGGCCCGGCCGATTTCGGTGGCGGCCTGGCGCTCTACGACACGACACGACCGGCAGAGCCGAAGCTCATCTCGAAGTGGATGACGGGCGGCCATGGCGTGCATCGCTATGACTATGACGGCCGCTACGCCTATATCTCGCCAACCGCCGACGGCTATGTCGGCAACATCGTGATGATTCTCGACCTGATCGATCCGGTACACCCGGTCGAGGTCGGGCGCTGGTGGATATCCGGCCAGTGGACCGGCGGTGGCGAAGAGTATCCGTGGCATGACTATGTCTCGCCGCGCTGCCACCATCCGCTGCGCATGGGCGACAGGCTCTATGTCAGCTACTGGCATCACGGCCTGTTCATCCTCGACATTTCGGACATCACCAGGCCGAAGCTGGTCTCGCACGTCAATTCGAGCCCGAGCTTTCCGCATCCCACCCACACATGCCTGCCCATCCCGCAATTGCTCAAGGGTCGCAACATCATGGTGGTGGCGGACGAGGATGTCGCCAAACTCCGACCTTCGGCGCCGGCCTTTACCTGGATTTACGATATCACCGACGAGACGAACCCGTTGCCGATCTCGACGTTCCAGGTGCCGGGCCTCGACCCGGACGGCGCACCGCAACCGCCGATGACGGGCTGCCATCAGCCTTCCGAACGGTTCAATGGAACCGTCATTCCCTTTGCGTGGTTCGCGCAGGGGCTGCGACTGGTCGATATCGCCGACCCGTTCGCGCCAAAGGAAGTCGGCCATTTCATGCCCGACGCGCCGGAAGGCGCCGAGCGCTCCTCGTCCAACGACGTGACCATCGATGACCGCGGCATCGTCTACCTGATCGATCGCATCCGTGGCGTCGACATCATCGAAACCAGCGTTCTCTAGGGGGATATGTTGAGCGACAGCACACGAAAATCCGCCAGCCACTACGCCATCGGCAACAAGAATCCGAACCTGCCGTTTCATCCGGCGGTGCGTGCCGGTGATTTCATCTTCGTCTCGGGCCAGGTGCCGAAGGACGAGAACAACAACATGATCAGCGGCACGATCGAGGAAGAGACGCTGGCCACGCTGAAAACCATCGCGCGCGTCATCGCGCATGAAGGCGCAACGCTGTCCGATGTCGTCCGGATCACCACCTATCTCGAGGATACGCGCGATTTCGGCCGCTACAACAAGGCCTTCCTCGAAGGAATCGGCGACGCCGTCCTGGCGCGCACGACCGTCGAGGCAAAGGCGGTCATCAACACCAAGATCGAAATGGACGCCATCGTCTACAAGCCGCTGCCGGCTGCCAGGTAGGCCTTGGACACAATCGAGGAGACGACATGTACAGGCTCTTAGGCCGCCAGACATCAGGCAACGTCCAGAAGGTGCTCTTCATGCTCGAGGAGCTTGGCGCCGCGTATACGCGCGAGGACTACGGCCGCCAGTTCGAGAACACGCAGACGGCGGAATACAAGGCGCTCAACCCGACCTCCAAGGTCCCGACGCTGGTCGACGGCAGCACCGTGATCTGGGAGTCCAACACCATCCTGCGCTATCTCGCGGCATCCGGCGGCGAACATTTGCATGGCGCCACGCCGGCAGAAAAGACCGAGGTCGAGCGCTGGATGGATTTCCTGCTGGCGGCGGTCAATCCCGGCTATCTGGCAGCCTTCAAGGGCGCCAAGCTGACACCCGAGGAACAGACCGCGGAATACAAGGAACAGGTGAAGGATCTTGTGGCGCAGCTCAGGATCGTCGACGGCCACCTGGCCGGCAAGGACTTCCTGGCACTCGGCAAGCTGACCCTTGCCGACATCGCCTGCGCGCCGATCCTGAAGCGCTGCGTCGACTTCAAGATCGACCGGCCGTCGATGCCCAGTCTGGAGCGCTGGGTGGCCGCGATCGCCGCCCGGCCGGCCTTCAAGGCGGCAACCGCCGCTGCCTCGGCAAAGGCGGCGTGATGATCAAGCGCGCCGCTCTCATCGGATTGGGGACGATGGGTCCGGGCATCGCCGCGCGGCTTTCGCGCGGCGGGCTCGATGTCACGGCGTATGATGTTTCGCAGGCGGCGGTCGAGCGTGCCCGCGGCATGCTTGATCTTGCCGGCGGCGTGCTCGACCGTCTCGACATCAAGGCGCCCGGGACAGGCGCCGGCAGTGTGCGTTTCGTCGAGACGATCGCCGAGGCCGTCGACGGCGCCGAGCTGGTCATCGAGAATGTGCCGGAGAATATCGACATCAAGGCGCAGGCCTATCGTGACATCGATCCGCTGATCGGCCCGTCGGTCATCGTCGCGTCCGACACGTCGGGCATCCCGATCACCAAGCTGCAGGCGCATATCTCGCACCCCGAGCGGATGGTCGGCATGCACTGGTCGAACCCACCGCACATCATACCGATGATCGAGGTGATCGGCGGCGAGAAGACCGCGCCTGAAACCGTGGCGACGATCCGCGACCTCATTCGCTCGCTTGGCCTGCTGCCGGTGGTGGTGAAAAAGGATGTTCCGGGCTTCGTCGAGAACCGCATCCTCTACGCGTTGCTGCGCGAGGCGGTCGACCTCGTCGAGCGCGGTGTCATCGAGCCGGAAGATCTCGACACCTGCGTGTCGTGGGGCATCGGCTACAAGATCGCCGTCATCGGCCCGATGGCGCTGCTCGATATGGCGGGCCTCGATATCTACAAATCGGTCTCGTCCTTCCTGAATGCCGATCTCTCCAATCGCGACGATGTCGCGCCACTGGTGCTGGAGAAGACCGCCGCGTCGAAGTTCGGCATCAAATCGGGCGAGGGCATGTTCTCCTACACGCCTGAGCAGACAAAGGCGCTGCAAGGCGAACGGGCGCGCAAGCTCGTCGCGGTACGGCGCATCCTGGAAGGCCGGGAGTAGCCAATGTCTCATCGCACGCACGAGGTTGGCCGGGTCGGGGAGTTCCGGTTGATCAATTGCGCGAAGCGTGCCTTTGCGGGCCAGACGCTGAGGGTGCGGCCGACGACAACGCGCGGGGCGACAAACCATGCGCATTGAGACCATTCGCGCGGCCGGCGACAGGCCTGCCCATATCCGCCATGACGATCTGATCTTGGCCAAAGGCGTTTCGGTGGTCATGGCCCGGCAACTGATCCTCCAGAACATCGATCTCGCGGTGCCGAAGGGATCGTTTGTCTCCCTGATCGGCCCTTCCGGTTGCGGGAAGAGCACCTTGCTCAAGGTGCTGGCCGGGCTGGTGCAGCCGAGCCAGGGCGGCGTTTCGATCGGAGGGCTGGCGCCGGCCGAGGCGGCCCGCAAGCGGATGATCGGCCTCGTCTTCCAGGACGCCAATCTGCTGCCGTGGAAGAACGCCGTCGACAATGCCTCGATGCTGCTGGGTATCGCCGACAAGTCGCTGTCGCGCTCGGACTTGCGGGCGCGCGGGCAGGAGATGCTGGAACTGGTGGGACTGGGCGATTCCGCCCACAAGCGCCCCAACGAACTGTCGGGTGGCATGCGGCAGCGGGTCGCCATCGCACGAGCCCTGGCGCTCGATCCGGCGGTGCTGCTGATGGACGAGCCGTTCGGCGCGCTTGACGCCATCACCCGCGACGCGATGGGCCAATCGCTGCTGGAGATCTGGCAGCGCACCGGCAAGACCATCGTGCTCGTCACCCATTCCATCGATGAGGCCATTCACCTGTCCCGCCATGTTCATGTGCTGGGGATCAAGCCGGGGCGGATCACCGAGAGCCTCGACATTGCATTGCCTTATCCACGCGACCTGTCGGTCACGGAAAATCCTGAGTTCGTCAGGTTGGTGGTTCAGTTGCGGACGATGCTGCGCTCCAGCCATCAACCGGGAGGCACATCTTGAGCGAGCAACCGATCACGGGTCTCTCCGAGCCGCGGCTCGTCTCGAACTGGAGCGCCGCGACGGGCGGTTGGCTTCCGGCGGTCATCCTCCTGCTGGCGACAATCGCGGTGTGGGAAGCCGCCGTGCGGATCTTTGCCATATCCGCTTTCATCATTCCCGCTCCGTCCGAGATCGCGCGATCGCTGGTCGCGCAATGGGGCACGCTGATGCAGGCGACCCTGGTGACGGCAGGCGAGATCCTGTTCGGCTTCCTGGTCTCGGTCGTGGTCGGCATTGCCATTGCGCTGGTCATTGTCCGCTTCGACTGGCTGGGGCGCGCGCTGTACCCGCTGGTGGTGCTGTTCCAGAACGTGCCCAAGGTGGCACTCGCGCCGATCTTCATCCTCTGGTTCGGCTATGGGCTCGCGCCCAAGATCGGCCTGATCCTGGTCATCGCCTTCTTCCCGGTGACACTGTCGATGCTGGCGGGCATGCAATCGGTCGACCGCTCGCTGCTGTCGCTGATGAATTCGGTCGGCGCCAGCCCGACGCAGATCCTGTTCAGGATCCGCGTTCCGCACTCGCTGCCGAACCTGATGGCCGGAACCAAGATCGCCGCCACCTTGAGTGTGATCGGCGCCATCGTCGGCGAATTTGCCGGCGCTTCGGACGGTCTCGGCTACGTCATCCAGTTCGCTTCGACCCAGCTCGATACGGCGCTGGTCTTTGCGGCGCTGCTGCTCGTTTCCGTGCTCGGCATCGCCTTCTACTACGCGGCCGAAATTCTCGAACGAATCGTGGTGCCGTGGGCGCCGAAATTCAGCCAGTCCTAGGCCCGCTCGATCAACCAACGTCATAAAAAGGGGAACAAAAAATGCTGAGACGCTCACTTATCAAGGCAGTTGTCGTTGCCATGGCTGTCGGTGTGCTTGGCTTCTCGAACGCGGCTCTGGCGGCCGACAAGGTCAACGTCCAGCTCGACTGGGTGGTGCGCGGCAATCACGCCATGTTCTTCGTCGGCAAGGAAAAAGGCTTCTTCGCCAAGAACGACATCGATGTGGCCGAGATCCGCAAGGGCTCCGGTTCGCCCGACGCAATGCGGCTGGTGGGCAATGCGAACGCCGATTTCGGCTTCGGCGATCTTCCCACGCTCGCCGTTGCACGCTCGCAGAATGTTCCGGTCGTGGCGCTGGCCGCCGTCAATCAGCACTCGCCGCTGGGCATCATTTCGCTGGCCAAGACGTTGAAGCTGGCAAAGCCGTCCGATCTCAAGGGCCTGACCATCGGCATTCATCCGGCCGGATCAACCTATATCTTCTTCAAGGGCTTCCTCGCCGCCAACGGCCTGACCGAAAAGGACATGACGCTGAACAGCGTCTCGCCGCCCTATGAGAGCTACCTGCTTCTCGGCCGGGTTCAGACGGTCGTGGGTTATGTCGACGCAGAGGTTCCAGAACTCGAGGCCAAGGCCGGCGGCCCCGGCTCGCTCAGCATCATGATGGGGGCGGACCACGGCTGGAAGGCCTATGGCTCGGGCCTGTTCACCTCGCAGACGATGATCAAGGACAAGCCGGACGTCGTGCGCCGCTTCGTCAAAGCCTACAGGGAGGCCTTCGACTATGTCGTGGCTCATCCGGACGAGGCCGCCGAGATCACCGCCAAGGCAGCGCCCGGCTATGCTGAGAAGAAGGATGTGCTGCTGGCGCAGATCAACGCCGACATCGCATCGACGTTCAACAGCCCCGACACCAAGGAACACGGTCTCGGCTGGATGACGAAGACGCAGTGGGAGGAAACTTTGAAGACGCTAACGGATCAGGGCGTGCTCAAGGCGGCGTTGTCGGCGGACGATGTCTTCACCGACGCATTCCTGGCAAAAGAATAAGGCGCGCGCGGTGTTCGAACGGACGCATCGATGAGCGCCTATCGGCAGGCCAGACTGTCCTGCGCCATGGCGCAGGACACGGCACGCTCGCCTTTCGCCGCGTCGGCGCGGTCCAGCGCGATCTGCACGCGGGTGGCATATGCGCGGCCCGACAGCCCGCACCAAAGCCGCTCGACGGGCAGGTTCTCGCGCTTGTCGTTGAGGATCGTGAAGGTGCCGGTCTTCGGATCGAACCTGAATTCGACGCGGGCGCTTGCGCCCGGTTCGACCGTTGCGATCTCCGCCGAATACCAGTGGGCGAAGTCGGCGTTGCAGGACAAGCCTTCGCTGCCCGCATTCGAAATCGTCAGCGGCACCATGTCGAGCCCGTCGGTGCCCGTGCGGACGATGACATGGTGCAACTCAACCGCGTTGGCGAAGGAGGAGAACGCCAGCGCCATCGGAAGGACATAACGGATCTTCACTTTGCCTGGGCTCCATATGTAATTTTCTTACGCAGTCTACCTCGCTTTCGCGCAATAACAAAAAGAATATTGATTGGCAAATCAAACAGAGAGGGTAACATGTTAAAGATTCTGAAGAGCAGTGTAAGTGCAGCTATATTGAGTGGGATCTTGATGGGCGGCGGGCTTGCCGCCGAAGTCAAGTCGATTGCTATTCTGACGCCCGAAGAAGGCACGGATTTTGGCTGGAACCAGCAAGGCATCGACGCCGCCAAGGCGGCAGGCAAAGCCGCCGGCGTCGAAGTGGTCGTGGCCCAGGGCCTCGGCTATGGCGATGTTCGTCCGACATTGCGCGAACTTGCGTCCGACGGCGCCAGCCTGCTGATTGCCCACGCCAGCGGCTACAACACCTCGGCTCCTGAAATCGCCAAGGAATTGAAAGTTCCGGTGGCGATCGTCGACACGCCGAACGGCCTGGAGAAAGACCTCGTCGCCGACTACACGCTGAGCGGTCACCAGGGCGCCTATCTCGCCGGCCGCCTCGCCGCCAAGATGTCGCGCTCCAAGTCGGTCGGCATCGTGGTGTCGGGCGAACCGCCATCATGGAATTCGCAGTCGGCGGCGTTCGCGCAAGGCGTGAAGGCGGAGAACCCGGACGTCAAGATCACCTATGCGGTGATCGGCCCGGCCGCCTATAGCGACGCGGCCGGCGGCAAGCGCGTCACCGAAAGCGTGATCGCGTCGGGCGCGGATATCATTTTCGGGCAGGGCAACGGTTCAAGCTTCGGCATGCTGCAGGCGGTCGAGACGACCAAGGCCGCCGATGGCGGCAAGGTCTATTTCATCGACGTCATCGGCGACAAATCGCCGATCGACAAGGGCTTCCTGCTGTCGTCGGTGGTGTGGAACATCGAGCCGGTCTATGCGGCGATGATTGCCGACCTGAAGGCCGACGCGTTCGGCACCAAACACTATACGATCGGCCTCCAGGACGACTCGGTCAAGCTGCTGAAGACCGCGGCGATCCCGGACAATGTCTGGACCGAAATCCAGGCGCTGCGCGAAGACGTTATTTCCGGCAAGATCAAGGTCGATCCGGTCTATGACGCGGCCGCCGTCAGGGCGCTGATGACAAGCGTCGCCCAGTAAGGCGATCAAGGTCGGCTGCCGGAGGGGTGATCCATTCACCCCTCCGGACGTTCCCATTTTCTGGTGCTGGGCTTCTATGAGCAGTCTTTCCTCATCGTCTGTTGCCGAGCGCGACATTGTCGCGCTCGAAGGCGTGACCAAACGGTTCCCGGGCATCGTCGCCAATGACAGCATCGACCTGGCGATCCGTCCGGGCGAGGTGCATGTGCTGCTCGGTGAGAACGGCGCCGGAAAATCGACGTTGATCGGCATGCTGTCTGGCCTGCACCAGCCGGACGAGGGACGCATATTGGTCGACGGCAAACCGACCCCGATCACCTCGCCGCGCCATGCGTTGTCGCTCGGCATCGGCACCGTCTTCCAGCACATGATGCTGGTGCCGACGCTGACCGTGGCTGAGAACCTGTTGCTTGGCGGACTCTGGTGGCAGCGGCCGAGGACCGAGGAACTGGCGGCGCGCGTCGCCGAGATCACCAGCACGCTCGGTATCACGGTGAAGCTGCATGCCAAGGTGTCGGAGCTTTCGCTTGGCGAACAGCAACAGGTCGAAATCCTGCGTGCGATGGTCCGCAACAGCCGGTTGCTGATCCTTGACGAGTCCACCTCCATGCTGACGCCGAAAGGCATCGACGAACTGGGCGCGCTGATGCGCCGCCTCGTCGAGCAGGGCCTGGCGATCGTCTTCATCACCCACAAGCTCAAGGAGGCGGCAGCCTTCGGCGACCGCATCTCGGTGCTGAAGCTCGGCCGCAAGGTCGGCGAGATCCCGCCCGAGCGGTTTCGCGCGCTGGGCGAACAGGAGATCATCTCGGAGATCGTGGAATTGATGTTCGGCAAGCAGAAGGACGATCCGGAAGCCGTCGAACATCCTCTCCGCACCATCCGCGCCGAAGCGGCCCCGCTGCTTCAGGTCGCGGATCTGGCGGTCGCGCCGACGGACAATGCGCCGGGCCTGTCGTCGATCTCCTTCGACATCCGCCCTGGCGAGATCCTCGGCATAGCCGGCATCGACGGCAACGGCCAGAAGCAGTTGGCGGAGGCGCTGGCCGGCCAGCGCGCGGCGACTGGTGGTTCGGTGAGGCTGGAGGGCGTTGCCATCGAGGCGCTGAGCGTCGGCCAACGCCGCCGGCGCGGACTGCGATACCTGACCGACGACCGGCTGGGCGAGGGCACTGTCGGAACCTTCCCGGTCTCGATCAACTTCTTTCTCAAGCAGGTCGGCGCGGCCCCGTTCTGGCGCAGCGGCGTCGAGCAGCGCGCGGAGATCGACAAGCGCGCCGCCCAGCTGGTGCGCGAATACGATGTGCGCACGCCAAGCCTGAAGACGCCCGTCGCACGGCTGTCCGGCGGCAACATCCAGAAGGTGCTTCTGGCGCGCGAACTGGCGGAAGGCGCCAAGGTGGTGATCTTCAACAAGCCGACCTATGGGCTCGATCTCGCCAACACATTGGCGTCGCGCCAGCGCATCCGCGACACGGCGGCGCGTGGCCTTGCCGTGCTTTTGATCTCCACCGACCTCGAGGAATTGCTGAGCATGTGCGACCGCATCGCCGTCATCGCCAGCGGAGCGCTGGTCGGCACCGTCGAGAACGCCGACGACGCCCGCACCAGGGTCGGTCGCCTGATGATCGGACTTGCCGCATGAGCATCGACACCGCACCCACGGTCAGCGCGACCGCACTCGATGCCACGAGCGGGGCGGCGACACGCCGCGACATCCTGCATCGGCTGCTGATGACGCTCGGCCCGATCCTGGCCGCTCTCGTCATAGCCGGCTGCATCCTGCTTGCCGTCGGCGTCGACCCACTCGCCTATTATGGCTACGTGCTGGAGAAAGGCCTGTTCTCGCCGCTCGGCATCCAGCAGACGCTGACGCGCATGGCGCCGCTGCTTTTTCTTGCCGCTGGCCTGATCGTGGCCTTTCGCGCGGGCATGTGGAATCTCGGCGGCGACGGCCAGTTCCTGCTCGGCGCGGTGACGGCGGCGGCCAGCGCTCCGGTGTTCGTTCAGATCATGCCGTCCTGGCTGGCGCTGATCTGCTCATTCCTCGTTGCCATGGTGGTGGCGATGATCTGGTCGCTGGTGCCGGCCCTGCTGCGTGCCTATCAGGGCGTCAACGAGATCATCACCACGCTGATGATGACGTTCCTCGGGACGTCGCTCGCCAATGTGCTGGTCAAGCTGGTGTTTCGCGATCCAGGCACGACCGTGCCGCAGACCCGCACGCTGTCCGTGGAAGACCGGCTGCCGCGCCTGTTCGAAACGACCATCACCAGCGGCCTGCTGCTTGGGCTGGCGGCGATCGTCATCGTGCATCTGGTGATGACGCGCACGGCGTTCGGGCTGAAGCTGAGGATCGTCGGCGCCAACCCGCGCGCGGCCATTCATTCGGGGCTCGGCGTGCCCGGCCTGACCATCGCCGTCTTCGCCATCTCGGCCGGGCTGGCCGGCCTTGCCGGCGCCGTCGACATCATCGGCGTCCAGGGCAATGTGCGCGCCGACTGGAATCCCGCCTACGGGCTTGCCGTTATCCCCGTGGTGTTTCTTGCCCGCATGAACGGCTTTGCAGCCATCGGTTTCGTGTTCCTGCTTTCGGTGCTTTCGATCGGCGGCGAGAGTGCGGCCCGGCGGCTCGGCGTACCCAATCATTTCACGCTAGTGCTGGTCTCCATCGTGCTGATCGTGCTCGCGCTCGCCGAATATTTCGATCACCGCTACAACCAGTCGCGGAGGGCATAGGGCATGACCGGGCTCTTCAGCGAAGTCTTTCTCGGCGCGCTGCTGTTCGGCGCCGTCACCGCGGCGATCCCGCTGCTGCTTGCCGGGCTCGGCGAGCAGATGTCCGAGAAGGCGGGCGTGCTCAATATCGGGATCGAAGGCATGATGCTGGCCGGCGCCTATCTCGGCTTTGTCGGCGCTTTCTATTCCGGTTCGCTGTGGCTGGGCTTTCTCACCGGTGCCGCCGGAGGCGTCGCGGTGGCGCTTGTCATGGCGCTGCTTTGCGTGCGCATCGGGCTGAACCAGATCGTCATTGGCATCGCGCTGACCTTGGGACTGGAAGGCCTGACGGCACTGCTTCACCATTTCCAATTTTCGCGCAGCTATCCGCGCCTGCCGGCAGCGGACGCGACGGTCATTCCGCTGCTTTCGGACATTCCGGTCATCGGCCCTGCCTTCTTCAAGCATCATCTGATCGTCTATCTGGCGGTCGCGCTGGTGTTCGGCATGGGCTACCTCTACCGGCGCACGCAGCTGGGCCTCAACCTGCAGGCTGCGGGCGACAAGCCGGCCGCGCTCGATGTCGCCGGCATCGACGTCATCAGGACCCGCACCATCGCCGTCTTGACCACCGGAGCGCTGGCCGGGCTTGGCGGCGCCTATCTCGCCAATGTCGGGGCCGGGCTGTTCATTCCGTTCATCACCAATGGTGCGGGCTTTCTCGGCATCGTGCTGGCCATGCTGGCGCGCGGTCGCCCGGTCTGGGTGCTGTTCGGCGCGTTGCTGTTCGGTGTCTGCCTGTCACTGACGACGGCCATGCAGGTGGCCGGCATCAACATACCGACCGACATCATCCAGATGCTGCCGTTCCTGGCGGTGATGGTCATGCTGGTGCTGTTCGGCCGGCGCGCCAGTCTGCCGGCAGCACTCGGCATTCCATACGAACGCGGCGCGCGCTGATCACAATCAAGCGCGGACGGGACCGCGCGCAAACAGGAGGCAAGAATGTCGGATACCAAGGTCTACCTGCTCGACGGCGGCTCGCTCGTTCTCGACGGTTATCACGTGTTCTGGAACCGCGGCCCCGGCGGCGAAGTGCGCTTCCCCGTCTATTCGATCCTGATCGAGCATGCCGAGGGCCGCTTTCTCATCGACACCGGCTACGACTACAATCACGTAATGAAGGTGCTGCCGTTCGAAAAGCCGATCCAGGAAAGGCACCAGACCATCCCCGGCGCCCTGGCGCTGCTCGGCCTCGAACCGAGGGACATCGATGTCGTCGTCAATTCGCATTTCCACTTCGACCATTGCGGCGGCAACAAGTATTTTCCGCACGCCAAGAAGATCTGCCATCGCAGCGAGGTGCCGCAGGCCTGCAATCCGCAGCCTTTCGAACACCTCGGCTATTCCGACCTGAGTTTTTCGGCGGAGGCGGCGGAGGCACGCGGCGCGACCGCGCAGTTGCTGGAGGGCACGACGCGCGCCAATTCGACCTTCGAGGGTATCGATGGCGACGTCGACCTTGCAAGGGGCGTCAAGCTGATCTCGACGCCTGGCCACTCGATCGGCCACTACAGCCTCCTGGTGGAATTCCCCAGGCGCAAGCCGATCATGTTCACCGTCGACGCTGCCTATACGCAGAAGAGCCTTGAAACCTTGTGCCAGGCGGCCTTTCACATCGATCCGGTGGCGGGCGTCAATTCGATGCGCAAGGTGAAGAAGCTGGCCGAGGACCATGGCGCCGAGCTGATGTATTCGCACGACATGGACAACTTCAAGACCTACAGGACCGGCACGCAGTTCTACGGCTGACCGTTGCCAATGCGGAGACAAGACCATGCGCTATTTTGACCATGCTGAACCGGTCATCACACTCACCTCGGGACCGGTGAACGCCTATCCTGATGTCCTGCGCGGCCTCGGCCGCACGGTGCTCTACGACTACGACCCGGCGTTCCAGCTCTTTTACGAGAAGGTGATCGACAAGGCGCAGAAGGCGATGCGGCTGTCGAACAGGCCGGTCATTCTGCATGGTGAGCCGGTGCTTGGCCTGGAGGCTGCCGCGGCCTCGCTGATCGCGCCCGACGACGTCGTGCTCAACCTTGCCTCCGGAGTTTACGGCAAGGGGTTTGGCTATTGGGCGAAGCGCTATTCGCCACATCTGCTCGAGATCGAGGTGCCCTACAACGAGGCGATCGATCCGCAGGCGGTTGCGGCCATGCTGAAGGCGCATCCGGAAATCACCGTCGTTTCCGTCTGCCACCACGACACGCCGTCCGGCACCATCAACCCGATCGACGCCATTGGCGCACTGGTTTCGGCGAATGGTGCCTATCTTATCGTCGACGCTGTCTCGTCCTTTGGCGGCATGAACACGCATCCGGAGGATTGCAAGGCCGATATCTATGTCACCGGCCCGAACAAATGCCTCGGCGCGCCTCCAGGGCTCACGATGATGGGTGTCAGCGAGCGGGCCTGGGCCAAGATGAAAGCCAACAAGGCAGCGCCACGCGCGTCGATGCTCAGCATCGTCGACTGGGAAAATGCATGGTCAAGGAACGAGCCGTTTCCGTTCACGCCGTCCGTCTCCGAGATGAGCGGGCTCGACGTCGCGCTCGACCTCTACCTGGGTGAGGGACCGGAGGCGGTGTGGGCGCGCCACGCACTCACGGCCAAGGCCATGCGCGCCGGCGTCGCCGCGATGGGCCTGTCGATCTGGGCCGCCAGCGACAAGATCGCATCGCCGACCACGACCGCCGTCCGCACGCCCGACGGCGTCGACGAGAAGGCGCTTCGCCAGGCCGCGCGCGCCCGTTACGGTGTGGTGTTCTCGTCGGGCCGTGGCGAAACATTGGGGAAGCTGACACGTATCGGCCATATGGGCCCGACCGCCCAGCCGATCTATGCGATCGCGGCGCTGACGGCACTTGGCGGCGCCATGAACGCGGCAGGGCAGAATCTCGCAATTGGCAAAGGCATCGATGCTGCGCTGGCAGTGATCGACGCCGACGCCTGACCAGACACCATCAGATCACGGATTGAGGGAGCATTTTCATGACTGAACGGCTTGCGGGAAAGACGGCCCTGGTTACCGGGGCGGCGCAAGGCATCGGCAAGGCGATCGCCGCGCGGTTGGCCGCCGATGGCGCGACGGTCATCGTCAGCGACATCAACGCGGAAGGCGCCAGGGCGGCGGCCGCGACGATCGGCGGAAAAGCGAAGGCGATCGCCGCCGACATTTCCGATCCGGCATCCGTCAAGGCGCTCTTCGCTGAAATCCAGGCCCTCACCGGCGGCATCGATATTCTGGTCAACAATGCCAGCATCGTGCCGTTCGTCGCCTGGGACGATGTCGATCTCGACCATTGGCGCAAGATCATCGACGTCAATCTGACGGGTACCTTCATCGTCAGCCGTGCCGGCACGGACCAGATGCGTGCGGCAGGCAAGGCCGGACGGGTGATCAGCATCGCATCCAACACCTTCTTTGCCGGCACGCCGAACATGGCGGCCTATGTCGCGGCCAAGGGCGGCGTCATCGGCTTCACCAGGGCGCTCGCCACCGAACTCGGCAAATACAACATCACCGCCAACGCGGTAACGCCTGGCCTGATCGAGAGCGACGGCGTCAAGTCGAGCCCGCATAACGAGGCGTTCGGCTTCGTCGAGATGCTTCAGGCGATGAAAGGCAAAGGACAGCCGGAACATATCGCCGATGTGGTTTCATTCCTGGCCTCCGACGATGCGCGCTGGATCACCGGCCAGACGCTCAATGTCGACGCCGGGATGGTGCGCCACTAAGCGCGTCGCGTCCCAAAACCACCGCACACTTTTGGGCGACTGCATCGGGTCGCATCAGCGGACGGGTGCGGCCTGAAGTGTATCCGCATGAGCAATTCCAGGAAAAGTGTGAAACGGTTTTCCGTCCGGAATTGTGTCGAACAAAGAGACGGAGCGGGCCGGCGTTTCCCTGAAACGATGAACCGCGCCGGACGGCCAACCAAGGGAAAATCATGGTGAACTTCGGATTCGACACGTCGCTGTTCGATGGACTGACGATTGCAATGCTGGTCGCCGGTCTGGCCATCACCGGCGTGGCGTCCGGCGTACTGGCCGGCCTGCTGGGGGTCGGCGGCGGAATCGTCATCGTCCCGGTGCTGTTCTGGGTGCTTGCGCTGTTTCACTTTTCGCCTGATGTGACCAGCCATCTGGCGGTCGCGACGTCGCTTGCGGTCATCATTCCTACCTCGATCTCATCGATGCGGTCGCACGGCAAGCGCGGCAATGTCGATCGGCCCCTGCTCGATCTCTGGGGGCCGGCCATTTTCATCAGCGCCCTGATCGGCGGCATCATGTCGAAATTCATTCCGGGCGGCGGCTTGCGGCTGGTTTTCGGCGTCGTCGGCCTGCTGGTGGCCGTCAACATGGCGATGCCGAAACATCTTGTGATCTCCGATCAACTGCCGCAAAGCAGCTGGATCAACCGTGCGATTGCCTCCGTCATCGGCGTCGTTTCTTCGCTCATGGGAATTGGCGGCGGCACGCTCTCTGTGCCGACGCTTTCCAGCTTTTCCTTTCCGGTCCATCGGGCTGTCGGCACGTCGTCGGCGCTTGGCCTGCTCATCGCGCTTCCGGCGGTGGCCGGCTTCATCTGGTCGGGTCTCGAGGTTGCCGGCAGGCCTCCGCTCAGTCTGGGTTACGTCAGCCTGCCGGCCGTTGCCATCGTAGCGCCCGTGAGCTTTCTGTTCGCACCCTTGGGCGCCAGGCTCGCCCATGCGCTTAACCCGCGCTATCTGAAACTTGCCTTTGCGTTCTTCCTGGCGATCACCGCCGGGAGAATGTTGCTTTCCTGAATCCCGGCTTCGCCCGGAACCCGTGAGCCTGGCGCGGTTTTCGCGGATTCTCCTGGTTTGGGATCAGCAGGTGGCGCGGCCGCCGGATACAAATCCGCCGCGCGCGCTTCGGGTTGAGGCCGACGCCGCTGCCAGAAGGGCGTGTCCCACCGCGCGGCGGCGGCATAGTGAGCAGCGAGCGCGGAGGCGTAGTCCGCAAAGCCCTGCGAGGCGATCATGGCGTAGCGCGTGCGTGCGAGTTCGTCATTTCCATCGACCATGTCCGACGCGGCATAGGCGGCGAGAATGCCCGAGCGCAGCGCATGCACGATCCCGCGCGACGAAAGCGGATCGGCGGCGAACAGGCAGTCGCCCGCCGCCACCCAGCGTTCACCCGCGGCTGGATCGACCGTGGCCGTTCCCGCCGACTTCACCGACGTTGCGGTTTCACGCGCGCCAGAAGGCAGCAGCGGTGCGATCAGCCGTGTTGCCGCCAGTGCGCGATACCAGGATTTCGGGTCGCGCAGTTCGTTACCGAGATCGGGATCGGTCAGGCACGCCACCACCCGGCGCCGGTCAGGCAAGTCGGCGCTGTACCACCAGCCCTCGGGGCGCGCCTCGATGACCATGCGACAATCGCCCGGCGCGCGGTCGAAGAAGCGGGTATACGCCGCGAGGTGACCGTGCACCCGCAGCTTCGCGCCGAAGGATCGCGCCAGTCTCCATCTGCGGCCCGCCGCCCAGATCACGGCGCTGGCGAGGATGTCGCCATCGACCAGATTGAGCCGCCAGCCCTGGCCCTCACGCACCGCCGAACGCACCTCGGTGCCAAGTCGCACCTGCGCGCCTGCTGCCGCTGCCGCCTGCACCAGAAGCCGATCGAACCGCGCCCGGTCGAGTTGCCAGCCTGCGCCTTGCGCGGAGTAGATGCTGTTCTGCTCGTCGGCCGCCTCGCCAGCCCATGCTGAAACGACTGCGCGGCTGTCCACGAAAGCCGCGGCAACGAATGGCGCCCAAACCCCGAGCTGGCGTAGCAGCCCCTGCGCCACCGCCGCCAACACCTCACCCGGTTTCATCAGGTCGTGCCGTCCCGCCTCGAGCAGCACCACGCGCCGTCCGGGCGCATGGCGGCGCAGCATCAGCGCTGCCGCCGCACCCGCCGGTCCGCCACCGATGACGACGAAATCAGCCTGCTCGCACGGCATAGAAGGATGCCACCACCCCTGCCGGGTTCGTGCTGCCGCCGTCGCCCGAATGTGGGATGGTGCGCACCACCGAGCCGACGATCGCGGGCACTTCCAGCCGGTCGGTGCTGTTCGGCCACACCGGCACAAGCCAGCCGATATAGTCGTAGATCCACTCTTCGCCGCCGACCACGCCCTTGCCCTGGAAGCGGACCTGCATCGGCGAACCGTAACCGAAGCTGCCGCGCAGATCGAGCGACCATCCCGGCCCACCGATCGTTCCCGAAAGCTCGGTCACCGACTGCTCGGCAATGGCCAGCGTGCCTTCGCCGAACAATAGGTCGTTGGCCGCCTTGCCTATGTCGGGGTCGTTGTTGAAGCTGCGATAGGTCCAGTTGCCGACAAAGGGATTGGTCACGGTCATTCTCCCGAATCTTCGACGCAGATGTATTTGACACCGGGCGAGGGCTGATCGAGCCCGCCGGAGGGATTACGGACCATGAAGCCGAGCTTCGACCATTCGGTCACCATCTTGAGGTCGCCGGCAAGCGTCTGCGGAATGCCGCGTGCCCAGTTGCGGAACTGGGGATCGGGGTCGGCGGGGTAGTAGACCTGCATCGGCCGGTGCGCCGGCCACCACAGCGTCTCCCACACGCGCCGCTCGCGCTCCATCAGCGTGTCGCCGACGCTGCCTGGATAGAGCACGTTCCATTCCTCGTAAGTGACGTCGATCGTCTGGGTAGAGCATTCGTTGAAGTCGGCCTGCCAGGGCAACCCACTGAGCTTGGTCAGATCGCCGGGCTGCAGACCTGTATCGAAGTCACTACCTTGCGACAGCGGGTCGGAGGCATAGGCGATATAGCCTTCCTCGCTGACACCCGCACCCCAGCGATTTGCGTTCTCCTGGGCGGCGGTCAGCGCGAAGCTATACCATTCGGGGTCGGCTTTGATGCGATAGGGCTCGCGCCAGATCGCCGGGTTGCGGATGATCCACGTCACCTCGCCGCCGGGGCAGAAGGCGCCGCCGAGCCCGTTCGACAGCACACCCTGGTCGAGTCCACGGCCGCCCGGCACGTTCCAGTCCTTATAGGGCTGCCATGGATCGATGGCCGGCGCGAAGCCCGCATCCACCTCGTCGATGAAGATGCCCGCCGCCCATTGCCTGAGCAAAAAGAGCTGCGTGTCGGTCAGTCGCAGGAACTTGCTCACCGTCTTGTTGGTGATCGGGTTGTCGCCGGCCAGCAGCGGCATCAGCGGCAGGTGGTAGGTGCGCGTCGCCGGGTTGGCTTCGAGCCGGAACAGGTTCTCTTCGCCGGGCTTGCGCAAGAGGTCGAACAGATATTGCCGCGCGGGGCGGCCCGGATCGGTCGTCGCGTCCTTGGTCGCCGCGGCGAGCGCGCGGTCCAGCAACTGGCCGGAACGGTACTCGAATGCCAGCCGACGCAGCGCCGCTTCGATCGGCTCGTCCGGGTCGGTCGTGCGGTCGGGCTCCTCCGGCTCCTGGCGCGAGGACGAGCGGGCGAGCGCCAGCAACCGCTTCTGGGGAGGCGTGGCGGCAGCGGTGATGCGCCCGATGACGTCGGTGACATCAGCGTCGAATGCCTTGCGCGCTCCTTCATACGTCGCGTCCGCAGCGGTGTCGTTTTCGCTGAACACTTGTCGCCAGCGCAGCGCATAAGCGCGCGGCGCCTCGCCATTTTCAGGTGGGCAGACTGTAGTGGTGAAGGTGGCCGCAGCTGCCTTGAGCGTCGCACCAGCATCGCCGACGACGGCATCTTTCGCGGCGCCCGGCGCTTGCGTTGCGTCGAGCAGCATCAGGCTCGGCTCGACCGCAGCCTCGAGCAATCGTCCGGCGACATGATCATCTTTCGCCCGGCCCTCCTTTTGCGTTAACGCACGCGGCGCGATACGCGGCGGGATGCACAAGCGATAGGGGTCGAACGTCCCCCGGCTCGACTGGTTGTGCGGAAAATTCGATTGCTGGAGTATGTTGGCAAAGTAGGAGAATTCGTCGGCGCGGAAAATGATCGGCCAGATGTCGCGCCAGAACCACGGCCGGTAGGCCGGGTTCCATTCCACCGGCCCGGCTTTCCAGTGCAGCAGGGCAGCCGTGTCGGTCGGATCGATCTTTTGCGGCGCGTCGAACGTTCCTGCCGTGCCGTACATGTCGGTGCGATAGGCGAATTCGCGGATCGACATGTCCTCGACCACGTCCTCCAGCGTAACCATGTCGAGCACTTCCGGCGCATAGCGGGGATAACCGACCAGCACCCAGGCCGGATATTCGACATCGATGTAGCGCAGCCGCTGGACGCGCTCCTCCATCATCACAAGCCGCGCCATCACCGGGCCGTCCGAAATGTCGTCGAACCAGCCGTCGCTGTTGGCGTAGGTCTCGATGCGCGGATGGCCAAACCCGCTGAGGAACGAGCCGCTGTTGCCATGCCCGCCCAGCACCAGCAGCCGGCCGTTGTCGTCCGTCATCATGTCGCCCAGCGTGTCGATGTCGTTCGGCGCCATCCCGGTCGGTGGGAAGGTGACGGCATAGGCCGGGTTGGTGTCGCGCCCGAAGCTTGCCTTGCGCCGCGCGGTGCAATCGACCGCTTGCGGGCCGGCGTCGACGATCAGATTCTGCCGCTCGACCGGATCTGTGATGCCGGCGTTGCGCAGCGGCGTGCCCGCGGGATAGCCCGCTTCGCCGCGCAGGCCATCGAAGGTGAACCACACCGCCTTCTTGTTGGCGAGTTGGACGCGCCACTGGATATCGACCAGCTTGCCGCAATTGCCGCCGCCCTCGACATGGTCGCCGATCTTCAACGGGACGCCGTCCGGATTGTCTGCGTTATAGAAGAAGATCTGGAAGCGCGCCGCCTGGCGCTTGATGCGGCCCTTATTGTCCTTGAAGTGCTTGATCGGCGCGTCGCCCTTGGCGGCATTGCCGTTGGCGTCGCATTCGATCGGCAACTGCGCCGGCTTTTCCGGAGAGATGCAGAAACCCTCGGGGCTGTCGCCGAGCCGGGCGATGCCGACGGCGGGGTGGATGCGATAGACTGTTGGGTCGGCCATTTGATTTCCCCTCGGTGCCTGTGCCGGCCGTGTCTTCTGGTTCAGTCGAGAAAGTTGAGCGAGACGCCGTCGAGCCGCAGCAGCTCACGGTCTTCCTCATAGGAAGCGCCGATCACGACCAGGCTCACCGTGAGGCTGGTGGCACCAGCCGCGATCAGCCGGCGTGCCGCGCGCGTTACGTCGATGCGGTGGTTGCGCGGTGTGTTCATGCTGCGCTCGCGCAGGTCGAACTTGCGGTTCTCCGCTGGCGGAATCTCGCAATGCCCGGGTCCGCCGAAACATTCGCCATGGCCGAAGATCGCTGCGTAACCGGCGTAGCCTGGTAGGTTGAGCGGCGTGCTGGCATCGGCATCCGGTGTGTTGAGAAACACGCGGATGAAGCAGGAGCGCGGCAACTGCGGCACGCGGTGCAGCCGCACTTCGGCCGAGCGGAAGCTCTTGGTCGCGTGAGGCACCGCGATCGGCGCCGAGACGAAGCGCCCGACCGGATTGGTCAGCCCGACCGGCATGAGGCATCCGCCGCGCACATACTCATAGCCGAAGCGGTTCATGTCGAGCGTATCGCGCACCGCGTAGCTCCACGGCGTCAGCGCGGAATCGAGATCGGCGGGCAGCCCGTCGGGATGGTCCTGCTGCCAGCGCCACCAGAGCCGGTCGATATTGGCGTGCACCGGCCAGAAGATCGGGTCGTAGGACGCGGTCAGGTTCGAGAACATGTCGCCGAACTGCGGCTCGGAGTAGAGGTCGTCGCGCTGGTGGAACTTGCGCCCGGCTACGCGCACCGCGCTGTTGCGGTCGGCGGGCGCGCTGGTCTTGAACGCGGGGTTCATGCCCCCGGTCCAGATGTGCATGGTGTTGTGCGGATTCTGGTCGAGGAAGCCGAAGCTGTCGACATAAAGGCTGCCGCCGCCGAAGTCGCGAAAGGTGCGCAGGCTGAGGATCTCGTCGATGTCCTCCTGCGCCGGGTAATGATAGTGGATGACGGTGTTGATCGTACCTTTGCCGAACTGGCCGGAATAGCGCAGCGGATACCAAAGAGAATTGGCCTCGAGCAGCGCATCGATCAGCCGCTTGCGGTTCTCGCCCGCCACATAGTCCTTGCCGCAGGCGTCACTGACCGCGTCATAGATTTCAGTCGGGTTGGCCCAGAGCTGGCCGACCAGTGTGTCGATCTTTGCCGGGAAACCGTGATCGCGCAGGAAGCGCGCCGAGTCTTCCGTCAGAAAGCCCTTGAAAGCGTCGGGGAGGATTGCGCCGTTCCCCGGATCTCGCGGCTTGTAGCGCTCGGCCGGGAAATCCCACCAAGGCATGGTCACATCCGGGCAGAAATCCTGCAGCGCCTGTTCGAATTCATAAAGATACACGCGATGCCACGGCAGGAAGCGCTCCCAGCCATGCTGACAATGGTTCTGGTGGATCAGCGCCAGATTGTTGTAGCTGCGCTTGTCGCCGACCCATTTGTTGAGCTTGTAGAGCTCGCGAAATGCATGGCGCAGCCGCTCCTTCTGCGCGTCGTCCAGCACATCGACATCCATGCGCTGCCGCAACTCGCCCTTGGCGTAGCGCCACGCCGCCGGATCGGATGCCGGGCCGAAGACCGGTCCGGGGAGCCCCTTGACCTCGACGCGGGCCTCGGTCGTTACGCTGACTTCGCCAGCAAGCGCGACCGTCTCGATCAGCTCTCCGGGGCAACCTTCTTCGATCCAGGTCTCGATGCGGTCTATGTCGTCGTCAGCGACCGGCGTGCCGCCCCAGGGCAGACGCGGAAATTGCTTGCCGTCGAACGGCGGCAGTCCGCGCAGACCGCGAACCAGCGCCGAGCGCGCACCGCGCCCTTTGGCGTCGCTCTTGCCGCAGCAGGTGGTCGAAAGCGGCGCGATCAGCGGCATGCCGTGCAATTGCAGCCCTAGGAAGTCCGGCAGCGTCAGCCCCGTCAGGCTGCCTGGCCCTTCGTTGCCGCCGGCTGCGGTGAGGATTGCTTCGACGTCACTCCACGTAAACGGCGCGCCGGGATCCGGCGTCTGCGCCTTACTTGTGGGCATCGTGACCACCCATCTGCATCTGCCCATCCATTCCCTGCATCAGCATGGCGTCGCCCTGCGTGGGGCCGACCACCTGGTCGGGCAGCACCACGGCAACGTTTTGCATCATGCCCTGATCCTCATGGTCGAGGATGTGGCAGTGGAGCACGTACTCGCCGATATAGCGTTCGTAGCGGGTGCGCAGCGTGATCGTGTAGATGCCTGAAAAGCCCGTAGGCAGGGTTTGCGGTATCAGACTCTTGATCCACAGCGTGTCTTTCCACACGCCCTTGAGTCCCGGATATTGCGGGTCGGGCGCGCCGGCGATGTCGTCTATTGCTCCAGGAGCGCTGACGTCCTTGCCGAGGGGATCGGTGATCGAGACGATCTGGAACGGATTGACGTGGATGTGGAACGGATGGCTGACGAAATGCGACTGCAGCGTCCAGACCTGCGCCTTGCCGAGCGGCAACTGGCGGTCGATGCGGGTCGGGTCATAGGGTTTGACGTCGGCGGTGTTAAGGGTGTTGCCGACCTCGAACTTCACGTCGGGCCCCGTCGTGTCGATGAAGAAGGTCAGTTCCTGCGTGCCGTTGCCCTTGACCTCCTCGTCCGTGATGTCGGGGTGCGGCGTGAAGCTGGTCAATTTCATGCCAGCCTTGAGATCGGCCACCACCGTCGCCTTGACGTTGGCGGGCATGTTGGCCTCGGCGAGTGCAACCAGCTTGCTGTTAATGTAGGTCTCAACATTGTCGACCGGCTTGCCCGGCGCAACGTCGACCAGGCCGAGCAGCTGCGGCCCGACATCGAGCCCGTTGACCACGCCCGATTTCGGGGCGGAGGAATCGATCACGCAGTAGCGCCCGGCCTCCGGAAAGACCACCAGCGCGTCGAAGCGATAGCCGGGTTGGAACGTCGCCAGCTTGGTCATTTGCGTCGCCGCCATTGTCAGGCCATCGGCGGCGACCAGCGCATAGGGCACTGGTTTGGTGTCGCAGGTGTCCTTGATGAAGGAAGCCGTGGCGTCAGCCTCGAGCAGCGTCTTGACGCCGGGCTTGAGCTTGCCGTCAAGCACCTTGAAGAATTGCAAGCTGATCGTGTCGCGCACTCCGGCATGTACCATGCGCCAGCGCTCGATCTGGCCCTGCGTTGCCTTGAGGGGGTCGTTGGGATTGAACACCCTGCCATTGAGTGAGGTATAGCGCCCCGATGCCGGCCAGGTGCCCGGCCCGAACTGGTCATAGCCCTCGATGCCGCCGACATCGCCGGGGTCGCAGAAATAGCGGCCCTTAATGTTCTGCTTGATCGGGCCGAGGTCGCCGGGCTTGGCCGCCGGCCCGCGGCAGGCATACTGGATCTGCTGCATCACCAACACCCGCTCGGGGATCGCCGAGGTCGGGATCAGCGTGTCGATGTCGCCATGCGCTGTCGGCGTCGGCGGACGGTTGCCGCGAATGATTAGCGCGCCAGCCATGCCGCTCGACACCTGCAGCGCCGTCGAGCCGTGGCGGTGCGTGTGGTACCAGAACGTGCCCGAGGGATGATCCGACGGGATGTTGTACTCGTAGGTGAACTGCGTCTGCGGGTTGATCGACAACAGCACGTTGTCGCTGTTGCCGGTCGGGCTGACCCACAGCCCGTGGGTGTGCAGATTGGTGCCGTTGAAGCAGTGGGGGATGTCGGGCATCTGGCCCGCGGCCATGCAGCCAGGGTCGCCGGGCTGCGGCCCTGCCGGCAACTGATTGTCGAGGGTGACGCGCACCGTGTCGCCTGGAATGGCCTCGATCGTCGGCGAGACATAGGGAGCATTGGGATCAACGCCCTTGCCGGTGTAGCCGCGCAGATGGACCTTGTCGTAGCCGCCCGTGGACGGGTTGTAGATCTGGTTGTCGATATAGTCGATCTTGAGATTGAGCAGGCGGTCGCCGCGCACCGGCAGTGTGTTGCCGGGCAGTGGCGCGGCCGGTGCAAGCTCCGTCAGGGCAGGCTTGGCGATCGGCGCGCGTTCATCCTGCAGCACTGGTGGATTGAGGATCTCGGCCGCTGCGGGCAGCACCGCGATCGGTCCCAGGCTGCTGCTGACGAAAACACCCGCGAGAATTCGCGCACGCGCCATCGATCCACCAAGCGACATGGGGCCCCCTCATATTGGCTGTAGACTTCGATCAGTAAACATAGTGCGCCCGATCCGGAAAACTGTCCAGCTCGCAAAATCGCAAAATCTAAAATTTACTTCTAGCAACACTGTGATGACGCATTTAAGAACTCGCTTATACGACTCACGACCAGTTCATTTCAATCTTGCTCTATTTTTAATCAGTTTAGGTGCCGGTCAGTGGTCGACCAATCCAGCCTGCCGACCTTTACCCCGAAGCAAAGCTGATGGCCGATGGTCACAGCGCTTGTAATGTCACGGTGGGCGCGGCAGTCACCACTTTTGGAAGCCCGCTCAGGACGGAGCCGCTGCCAAAATAGGCTACGAACAGCACCGAGGTTCCCCAGTTGAACTCGAATGTGTAGTTGTTGCCGCCGGTCGTCCCATAATAGCCGGGCGGGGCCGCTGTCGGCTGGCCGGGCCCGGTATCGCCATACTGCGAATTCAGCGCGATCGCATAGGCATTGTTGCCTTTGCTGTCCTGAGGGCCGCCGATGAAAGCGAACAGGCACAGGCCGGGTGAATTCGTCTGGAAGCCCAGCTGCATGAATTGAGGCAGCGTGACCGCTTTCAACGTGGTGTCGACGGCGACCGGTATGGCGTCGCCGTTGGTCGGCAAAGGCGTTGGCGCCGCGCCCATGCCCGGCCCATAGGCCGCGATCCAGATCGGTGTCTTGGCGTTAACGCTGACGTTGGTGAGAGTCAGATTGTTGGCCTGCCAATTGTTGATCAGGATAGTCGGCTGCAAGGCCAGCGCCCGGGCAAGCAGGAATTGCGGCGGGTTGCTGCCGCTGGTCATCGCCAGCTTGCCGTCATTGTTCAATTCGGAGGCATTCTGGAAAGCCAGGATCATCGACCCGTTGGGCGTCTGCGGCATCGCCACGCTGTCGCGCACGGCAAGCTCCACGGGGGAGCCGTCCCAGTTGTCGTTGACCAGGGATTGACCCAGAATGGTGAAGTCCGAAGGTGGCATGGCTTCCGTCTCAGAGAGCAGCCAGGATGGCGGAAAGGCGGACCGATACGCAGGCCTACAGGGATTGCAGCAGAGTCGTCACCGGCGTTGCCGTCTGTGGCGAGAGATTGACCACGTAGACTATCGCTGCCCCCCAATTGAAGGACATCGTGTATCGGTTGCCGGCCGCCGTGGCGTAAAATCCGTCCGGGGGAGGGTTCCCGGGCGGTGGTCCGGTGTCGCCGCTCGGCGCGTTGAGCGCAATCACATAGGCATTGTTGCCGGACTGGTCCAGCGGGCCGCCGACCACCGCGACGACCTGCTGATTGCTGGTGCTCGAGCTGAATTCAAGCTGCATCCAGTTCGGTGTCGTTATTCCCTGCACCGCCTGCCGCATCGCCAGCTGGACAGGTGTCCCGATCGTGAGCGGGCCCGGCTGCATGCTGGGGATGCCGGGGCCGAAGGCCTGGACGAAGATGGGGGTCGCGGCATTGAGACTGGTGTTGGTGAGGGTCAGGTTGTTGGCCTGCCAGTTCGCCGTCAGGACGCTGATCATCCGCGCCAGGGCCGGAACCCGAGCGTTCGTTGGCGCGCTGCTGCCCGAGGTGAAGGTGAGCCTGCCTTCGTTGTTCTGCTGCGCCTGGTTGAAGTAGCCGACGATGAGGGAGCCGTTGGGCGTCTGCGGCATGCTCACGCTGCCACGGACCGCCAGGACCTGGGGCTGGCCGCTCCAGGCCGCGTTGACCGTGCCCCCTACGACGAAATCACTCATGTCAGGATGTCCTCTTTGCACCGGCGTTGCCGCGGGAGCCGGCGGCTTGCACCGCCGGCTCCCGCGCTTCGATCACAGAGACAGCAGCTCCGCCGTCAGCGAGGAAGCCGTCGAAGGCGACAGGTTCGCCACATAGACAACCGAGGAACCCCAGTTGAACTCGAAGGAGTAGTTGTTGCCGCCCGTCGTCGCATAATAGCCTTGCGGCGCCGGGGTGGGGGTGCCCGGGCCGGTGTTGCCGGACGCCGAGTTCAGCGCGACGGCGTAGGCGTTGTTGCCTGACGCATCCTGCGGGCCGCCGACGACGGCAACGACGACCAGCTGGCCGGTATTCGTCCCCAGGGTCAGCTGCATCCAGTTGGGGGTCGACGTTCCCTGGGCGATAGCGCCCGGCTTGAGCGTCAGCGCTGTGTTGATGGCAAGCGGGACCGGCTTCTGGCCCGGCAGCCCCGGACCAAACGCCTCGATCCAGATCGGCGTTGCGGTTGCAACGCTGATATTGGTGACGCCGAGGTTGTTGGCCTGCCAGTTGTTGACGAGGATGCTGGGCTGTGAGAGCAAGGCCGGCACATTCAGGATTGTCGGCTGCGAGCCGCCTGAAGTCAGCGCCAGCTTGCCGGCGTTGTTCAAGGCGGCGGTGTTCTGGTAGGCGAAGATCATCGACCCGTTGGTCGTCTGCGGCATCGCCGCGCTTTCGCGGTAGGACAGCGTTAGCGGCGAGCCATCCCAGTTTGCGTTGGATGCGTTTGCACCGAGAATTTCGAATTTTGCGGTCGTTGCCATAATTTCCCTCGCGGTTTTTGCGGGTTTCGGACTGTCGTTCTGCATGCAAGTTCCAAAGCGGCGGGACTTGCAAATCGAAGCGTGCCGTCGCTCTATCGTTTTGTTTCACCATCGGATTTCCCCAACCGGTTTCCCGGTTTGGGCTCAGATGCCTGTGGTTTCGAAACGGCTCCCTCCTTCCAGTCTTGTCTTGCGTGATGCCGCCGCGAATGCCCGCCTTGAGGCGGTCAACTCGCATCGATATCCGTCAGGTTCAGTTGCAGGTTGCTGAACCGCAGCACCGGCGTGTTGACGCCGCTCAGTGCTGCGTAAAGCGTGATGTCGAAGACCAGCCTCGCGCCTGCCGGCGTCGCATTGGCGCCGAAGACGATTTTGTCGGAGGCCCAGCCGGCGATCGCCGCCGCGAAAAGCGCGGCGAAATCGCCGAGCTCCGCCGGCTGTTGCCCATCGATCTCGAAGGACCGCGCCAGCACGATCGGGACAAGCGGGCTGATCGAGGCGCCGTCGAAGGCGCCGCCGGCAACGGCGGGGAACGGGAACTGATAGGAGCAGCCGACCTTGACCCGCCTTGTGGTTCCGCTGGTCACGTTGGCCGCCGCATGCGCCGCAAGCAGCGATTGTTCGTGCACCGGGTCGGCCAAAAGGTCGGCCATGATGGTGTAGATGCGCTGGCACAGGCTTGACGGCGATGCCGGGCAGGCAGCACCTGAACCCTGGCCGGGCAGCGTCGCCACATCGATCGGCGTCGCATTGTCGATGAATGGCGTGACCGGCTGGCTCGGCCTGACCTGCGGCGTCATGTACACGAATTCCGGCACCACCTGCCAGGCGGTGTTGTCGGAGGCTTCAAGCGTGATCAGGTTGCGCTCGATCTGCACCGAAGCAAGCGCATTCTCGGCTGCCAGCACGTTGAGTGCATCGACCTCGATCGTATGCGCCACGCCGAAATTTCCGGGCGCGGCATTGTCGACCTCGAACAGCAAGCCGTCTGGCGGCGACGGCTGGACCGGATGCTGGTTCGGGTAGGGCGTCAGCGTCGACGGGTCGAGCGCGGTGACGGTCAGCGCGACATTGGCGAAGCTCGATTCGCCTTGCGCGGCCGGCCATTGCAACTCGATCTGCCGCGTCGTCCCGTCCGGCTGCAGCGTGTCGGTGACGACATAGCTGTCGGTGACGTTGACCAGACCCTGGGCAAAGGCCAGGTTCTGGTTCGGGTTCCAGTCCTTGTTCGTCGTCACCTCGCCAATGGCGGTGGCGAAGGCGGCCACTGCGTCGGCCCAGGCGGGATCGGCCGGGTTGCGCAGCACCGGGCTGATCGCGCTGTAGACGGCCGAGGTGCGCGCCAGCGCCGTGAACAGGTCGTAGGGCGGCCCCGCGCTGGGGGCAGGGTTGGCGGAGTTCGGCGTGTTGTCCGGCGCCGCGCTGAGGTCGGTGTTGTAGGTGACGGCGGTGTTGATCTGGTCCTGCGCGACGAGGAAGGCCTGATAGGTATAGAGGTAGCTCCAGTCGGCGCCGTCGGCGATCGGATTGCCGGAACCCGATGGCGGCGTGTAGCCCGACCAGGTCTGGCTGACCAGTGTCGGCGGCGTCGGGTACTGGCGGTACACAACCGGGATATTCGTCAGCGCGCCGACCGGTCCGACATGCGGCACGCCCTTTGGATAGGGATCGACGAGCTGCAGCCAGATCGACGGACGCGCTTCGCCGGGTGAGCCAGCCGGCGCCAGGAAGAACTGCAGGTTGGTGATGGCCAAACGCAGATCGAACGGCACCACCGCGGCCGCGGCCGCGTCGGGATCGCCATAGAGGAAGGTGAGGGGGCTGGCTCCCGTGCTGCTGATGCCGACATGGGCGGTCGAGAGCCCGGCATTCTGGCGGGTGGCGGAGAAGCTGCCGGCGCCCGAGCCGCTGGCGGCGGTGGCGATCGTGAAGGTCGTGTCGCCAGTGACGGTGACGCCGTAGACGCCGTTGACCGGCAGTTGGCCTGAAGTGGCCGTAAAGATCATCAGCACCCGGCTGCCGTCGGTCAGGCCGTGCGGATTGTTGGTCGTCGCCGACAGGCTGAGACCGCTCCACGTGTAGTTTCCGGCGAGCACGGCTTCGATCTGGCCGAACAGCTCGATATAGCCATCGGCGGCAGCCGGGACCGACTGGTTCCAGGTCACGTCGTACTGCACGATGGTGTCGACGAAATAGGCCGTCATCAGCGCCGCGCGCATTTGCTGCTCGAACACATCCTTCGCGATGGCAAGTGCGGCAGTCGTGCCGGTGAACGGCGACTGCGGGCCGAACAGCCAGTCCACTTCGTATTGCGCGTATTTCTGCGCCAGCGCCTCGCGGCCGACCGCGATCGCGGTATAGTCTTTGGGGGCGACCTCGAAGGCCTTGGCCGCCGAGGCCGGCGACAGCACCTCGTCGACCGCCTGGAAGAAGATGCGGTTGAGCTGGTCGAGGTCGGTATCGATGAACAGCTGTTGCACCGGCAGCGCCGGCAGGTTGGACGACAGCTGCGGCAGTGAAACGCTGGCGCTGTTCAGCACATTGTCGAGCGGCTTGGGCGACAGGAAACGCGGTCCGGCCCCGGCAGCACCGATCGAGATATCGAGCAGCGATGCCGCGGCCGCCCACAGCGCTTGCGAGCCGGCGCGTGCCCCACCGGAGCCGTCATGGGCGAGCTTCAATGCCTTGAGCCGCTTGCGCGCCAGTGCTGTGCTAGACTGGGCCGTGCTAGACTGGGTCGTGCTCGACAGTTTCTGCTGCGGCGATGCGTCGGCCCCGTTCATGCCGATGGCGAGCTTCTGGGTGGGGAACGCACCGACGAAATCGGCGGCGAATTGCGAGATGTTGTTGGCGCCGCCGGTCGCCGCGACAAATCCGGTCGCGACGTTCTGTGCCGACGGCACCAGGATCGTGCCGAACTGGTCCTTCAGATAGCGCGAGATCAAATTGGCATCGCGGGTGATGCCGAACAGCACCACGATCTCGAACAGCGGCGGCAAGGCACCGGGGCCGCTGACCGGCATCGAGATGGTCACCGCACCGGGGAAGTTGGTGCTGAGCCCCGCCAGCCAGTTGACGAGGTCGGCAACCATGCCGGTGACCTTGCCGGTGTCTGCTGCACTGAGCGGGAAATTGACAAGGCTGCTGCCGTCCGCCTGCAGGGCAAGGCTGGTCTCGACATAGAACGAGACGCCCGGGCCGTTGATCTGGTCCTCGATGGTGCGGAAATTGGCCAGCGCCGCCGCCTTCTGGTCCGCCGACATGCCGCTGAAGGCCGCCTGGCTCGGCGTCAGGACGATCTCGATCGTGTTCGGCGTCGAGCCGTTGAAACCATAGGTCGGCAGGATCCCCGGCCATTGGTCGACCGGCACGATCGGATCGAAATAGAGGTTGATGTCGCTGTAGCTGGCCGGCGTCGGCAACTGGTTGCCGAAGGCGTCGTTGACGAAGAAGTCCAGCGTGAACTTGTCGTTGATCGAAGCGTAGCGGTCGGGCGTGGCGGAGCCGGCATTGGCGGTGGCGACGTTGTACAGCGGCGCGAACACCCGGTACGTGCCGGTGGTGCCGGACTGGTCGGGTTTTTGCGGCTGGATCGGCGCCGACAGATTGCTGAGCGTGAAGCCTGTCGTCGCCTGTATCTGGTACGTGACGAGACTGTAGAGCGAGTTGAGCGACGCTTTTGCGTCGCCCGCCGCGACCAGTGCTTCGTGCAGTTCGGCATCGTCGACGATGCCGGATGCGCGCAGCGCCTCGATGACGCGGCCACGCGAATGGGATTTCGCCGCGCCGAGCTGCCCGGCTTTGAGCAGGGCTGGCGTCTGCAACTGCATGACGCTCTCGGAGCGCGTCAGCTCGACACCGAAGGTGCCGGCGGCGACCTTGACGTAGCGCGCTTCCAGCGCCGGGTCGGCGGTCTCGGCATAATAGACGAGGCCGCTCTGGGTGCCGGCAAGCACGACCGCGTTGTAGTAGGGCTGGATCGCGAGCGGCGAGCCGCTCTGGTTGGTTCCGCTGCCGGGCTTGTAGGTCACCAGCATGGTCACCTGCGCGACGCCCTTGGCGAACAGCGCCGTTGGCAGCGCGTTGCCGGTCTTGTCGACAAAGCGCAGATAGTAACCCTGCGCGTTGGTGACCGTCGCCTGCTGGATGATCTGCAGGAAGCCGTAACCGCCATCGTCGGTGATGTCGGTGCTGGCGCCGACGGAGACGCCCGCGGGCAGGCCGAGCGCGAAGCCCATCAGCCCTTGCGGAGGCTGCGACACCGTCGTGGTGTTGGTGCGCAGCGCAAACACTGCACTGGGATCGACCACGGCGGAGACAAGGCCGGGCGCGCCCGCCGCCGTCTGGAACAGGATCTGGATCGCGTCGACGGGCCGGTCATTGCCCTTGAGATCGTCGAGGATCCTGCCGAGCAGCGCTTCGTCCGCCTGGCTGGCGCCCGACAGCGCGTAGACGTCGGGCAGCATGCTGCCTTGGGTGGCGCCCGGAATCTGCTTGACCGTCAGCGTGATGCTGGTGGCAAAGGTGATATCGCCGGCGGGCAGCGGCGTGCCGTCCGGCAGATAGGCGCCTTGCGCCTGGCGGGATTTCACCAGCACCGGGATGGCGGCCGTTCCTTCATTTGCCTGCAATCTCGCCAGGCTGGGCGCGAACGGCCGCAGGCTGAGCGCCGTCGCGTTTGGCGGCGTCCAGGCGATGGCGTTCTCCAGCGCGAAGGATTGCGGGCCGGTCGAGCTGAGTGCGATTGGTGTCGGGCTGCTTGGCGCCGTTATCGACGCTGCGGTGAGGCCGAGATAGGAGCCGAGCGCTTTTTGGGTGAGCGAGAACGAGGCGTTGACGGCAAGCCAGTCCTGCGTCTTGTCGGGGTTTGTCAGCGTGATGCTGTAGCTGTCGTTGTTGGCGATGCCGCCGGCGGGGAATTCCTGCCACAGAAGCGCAAACAGCGGGTTCGTGGTCGTCAGCGCCGTGCCGCCCGGCACGGTGAGACCGGCGGTGTAGGGCAGGCGCACGCCGCCACGCAGCGCGCTCGACATCTGCCCGGCAAGGCCCTGGAAGCGCGTCTGCGCGCCCGGCGTCGGCGCGGCCACCGCCGCCATGAACAGCTTGTCGAGCGGCGACGAGGTCAGCCCCGCATCCTGCATCGTCACCAGCAATTCGTGCACCGCGCCGCGGATCAAGCCCTTGAAGTAATCGAGGAATATCTCCTGCGACAGCGGCGTCGTGCCGCCGGTGTCGTTGACCGAGGTCGGGTTCGAGGTCTGGTTGACGAACAGCTGGTTGAAATAGGTGTCGACCGTCTGCAGGTAGCTCTGCGAGACCAGGTTCTGCGCCAGGAACTGATAGGACAGATCCTGTGCTTTGCCATTGCCGTCGGTGCGCCCGCTGGTCGCCATGTTGAGGAACGGCGGCATCGGGAACACGCACGCCTTCGCATTGCCGGTCGGTGCCGCAAGCGTGGCGGAGAAATTGGATAGCTGGCTAAGCAAAGTCGGGTAGTCGATCCAGCCGGTCAGCGCTTCAGGCTCGCTGTCCATGTCCTTCAACCCGGGTGTGCCGCTGCTGGAATCGAATTCGAGCAGAACCACGGAGTTGTAGGCCGGCAGGTTCAGCGCGTGCATCAGCGCGAAGGTCGCGAGCTGCGTCGTCACCGCCTCGAACGGCTTGAAGTCGGCGTAGGTCGGGTTCTGCGACGGGTTGTCGTCGTACTGTATGCCAAGCGACGTCACCACCCACGGCGCGCCGTTGCTGGTCGCGTCGGGAAACACCGCCGTCATCTCCGGCAGGAACAGGATCGGCAGGCTTTTCGGCAGGTTGGGGCAAAGCCCGACAACCGGCGCAGCACCCGCAAGAAGCCGCTGCTTCAGCCGCGCAAAAGTTTCGATCTGGGCCCGCTGCGACGAACCGGCGAGCTGCCATTCGAAGCGGAACGAGGCATTGAAGCTGAAGCTGATGGAGATGGAGAACAGAAAGAGGTTGATCTCCACCGTCACGCTGACACTGACGCTCGCCTCGATGTAGAGCAGGATCGAGCCGCTGCCGCCGCCCGGCACGCTGGGTGGTTCCAGCGCCAGGATGATGCCGATGCTCGCCTCGAGCCGGACATTGACGCTGGCCTTGATGATGACGAAGTCGAGCGAGCCATAGAGCTCGCCGATGATGCCGAACTGGCCCTGCAGCGACAGCGCGTCCGGCTTTTTGGTGAGATCCCCGCCACCGCTGGTGAGATAGCCGGCCGCACCCTGGATGATGCCGAAGAAAGTGACGCTCACCCCTGCCTTCAGCGGTCCGGCGGTGAAGTCCTTGCCGACACCCAGCCGCGCGGCAAAGCCGAAGGCCAGGATGCTCTGGTAGGTGCCCTTGAACACGTCCGGATCGGTGGCCGAACTCAGGCTGGCGATGTAGAAGCCACCCGATCCGGTCACCGGGATCGGTCCTGCCTGCGCCTGCACCTGGAAGCAGACACTCCAGTTGTCGCCGTCGGGGAAGCCGAGGTCGACCTTCCAGTCGCCATTGGTGTAGACGTCGACGCTCAGTGTCGGCAGCGTCAGCGAAGCTGCGCCAACCTGGAAAGTGCGCAGGCTGTCGGGCAGGCTGAAGACGGCGGCGAATTTGCCGATCGTATCGGAGATCTTGGTGTAGACGATCTCGAATTCCGCGCCCTTGCCGGCACCGCCGGTCAGCTTGAGCAGCAGCGCGTAGAACGGCGTCACGTCGTAGAAGACGAAGCCGACCTCGAGCACCTTCAGCAGCGTGAAGTCGGTGACGATGATCCACTTGCCGTCGGGATGGTAGATATCGGCAAATTTCTTGTTCTTGAGGGCATCCCAGAAGTCGCCCTGCATGAACTTCAGGAAAGCATCGAAATTGGCGGGCGGCTTGGTCGGGTCGGGACCGACCCGCTGGCCGACACCGAGATAGACCAGCTCGAAGACATCGCTGACGGCGCCGACCTTGGCGGGCACGGGCGCCGCCAGCAGGTTCTGCGCATCGTCGCCGCCACCGCCGCCGCCATCCTTGCCCAGGTTGTAAGCGCCGATCCAGCCGATCTGGTCGGCGCCCTCGGTTGGCGCGAACAGGCCAATGCTGATCGTTCCATCCGGCGGCAGGCGCTGGCCCAGGATCTCGATGAAGCAGTTGTGCATGCCGAGCACCAGCATCTTGGGCTCGGCATCGGTGGCGTATTCGAGGTTGAACTGTTCGATCGAAATGGTCAGCACGCCCTCGATCTTGATTTCCAGCTTGCCGTCGACTTGCGGAAGCTGGATGCCGAAGGCGAGGCCGCCGCCGTCCTCCGGGCTCAGCCAGCCGATGAGGACGCTGAACTTGAAGGCCGAGAGCGAGCCGACCAGCCCGCCCATCGAACCGAGATCGAGATCGAAGATCAGCGCGTAGTTGAAATTGTCCTGCAGCGTGACGCCGTTTTCCGCGAGGCCCGGCAGCGAGCCAAGCGAATAGTAGTTCAGGCTCTCGATCGTCTGGTCGGCCGTGCCCGAATAGAGGAACGATTTGAGCTTGAACGGGATCAGGTCGAGCAGGCTGTCGGCGCCGCTGCGCTTTTCGGTGGCGCCGAGGTCGAGCCGCAGGTCGCCCGGCGCGAAGGTGAGCGACGGCGTGCTCGTCGACGGCTGTCCCTTGGCCGGGATCGTCAGGTCGAAGCCGACCTCGATGCCGAGGTTGGAGAAGACCAGCTTCTCGAATGCAAACAGGTCCAGCACCTGGAATTCGTTGAACTCGATGTCGCCCCAGATGGCGAAATGGGCACCGATGTGGGTGGTGTCGGCTTTCGGCGGCGTCGCCGCGGTCTCGTCGTCGAACGAGAATTGCAGTTTCGTCAGCGTGATCTGCTTGAGATATTTGTTGTTCGACTTGCCGCTGTCGTCGGTGAAGTTGAAGACGAAATCGCCCTGGGCGACGAAGGAATAGACGCCCTGTCCGGAACTCTTGTCGTCGCCGCTGGTGCCGTGCGCCTGGTAGGACCCCATGATGGCGATGACATTGGCGCCGTCGCCGGCATTGGCGGACGGGCTCTGGCCGGCATCGAGATTGACGCCGGTCTTGAACAGATCGTTGATGGTGAGATTGATCTCGCAAGCGAAGCTGCGCAGCTCGGAATTGGTGAACAAGGCGCGCAGATATTCGACCTCGAAGCCATAGTCGATGTCGATCTCAATATTGCTGTCGGGGGCCGTTGCCGACTTGCTCGCCGCCTTTTCATAGTCGACCAGCGCGAAGGTCGCGCTCTGCGCCAGCGTCGGCACGGCCTGCGACGGATCGGTGTTGTTGATCGCGATGCCGACATGGTGGACGCGAAAGCCGGCTATGCCCGGATCCTTCATGCCGCCGAGAACGGCGCGCACCGCCGTCGGCAATTCGTCGAGCTGCATGTTGCAGTTGACGGCGAGGATGCCGTTGAATGTCGGATCGGTGACGGTCTGGTAGAAATTCCAGTATAGCGAGGTGGTGTCGGGCTGCGTTCCGCCATTGTGGAACACCGCGGCCTTGGCCTCGGAGATCAGCGTCTCGAGATAGCTCTTGGTGGCGGCGGCGGTGAATGTCTTGTTGAAGGTGTCTGGCTGCGACCAGAGCCTGGTGTCGGCGACCAGCTGCTCGATCGTCTCGCCGGGATAGAATTTCATCATGAAGATCGGCGGCGTGCCGTCGGGCGCAGCGAGCCCGCCCGGCGACAGGTCGAACGTCCAGTCGCCGATCTCGAGTTTATCGCCTGAAAAGTCGAACAGCGACTGACCGGAACCGAGCGGGTCGGCGCTGGCAGGGTTTTCGCTGACCACGGTGAAGATCTGGTTCTGCTGCACGGCCTTGCAGATCGACGGACCCATGGCCTCGAATTCGAGCGTGCCGGCCGCACTCGTCGCCATCTGCAGCCCGGTCCAGGCCAATGGCGTGCCGGCAAGTTCGGCCAGCATGCCTTGCGGCGTCATCGCCAACTGCGTGGGTCCGGCCGGGGCGGCGTTTGCCGCGATGCGCTGGTTGGGCGCCGGAATGAAGCCGGCGGCGCGCCTCGGATTGAGCGCCCGCGATTCCATGTCGAGATAGTCGGCGGCCTTGAGGTTCGGATCGGTCGAGAAATCGAGACCCGCATAAGGCACGAGCGGTATGGCTGGCGTGCTTGCGCCTTTCGCGCTCCATGAGGGAACTTTGAGATAGTCGAGGACATAGACGGTGAGGCCGGAGGCGGGTGCCGCGCCGGCCAGCAGTGTGGCTGTGTTGGTGCGCTGATTGTAGAGCGGAGCGCGCTCGGGCTGCGAGATATAGCTGCCGTCCTGGACGATGAGCTGTGCCCACGAAGTCGTCGCGGTGCTGTCGAGAAAAGCCGGGCTGGTCGGCGAATCCTGCGCCGGCGCAATGCGATAGGCCGGCTGCGCCGGCACGAATTCGAGCTTGTCCGGCGTCGAGCCGACCGTGACGGTGACGAACTCGGTGCCGGTGACGCCGCACAGCATCTGCACCGTTTCGGATGTCGTGGCAGCGGCCTGGTTGGCGCCGCTATCGAGTGCCAGGCCGAACTGGCCCGCCGGCGTCAGATAGTAATAGCGCTGTTCGCTCGGCGATTGTTGCGGGCGGCCGGCGAAGACGAGGCGGCTCGCCGTGCCGATATCGCCGGTGTTGACGGTGCTGAGGGCGAAGGGCTTGCCGTTGGAGGTGACGAAAGTCGAGCCGAGCAGCGCGTCGGTGAACTGGAAGAAGCTGCGCGTCGCGTCGAGCGGGCCAAGCACGTCCAGCGTGACGTTGAAGCCGAACGGCGTGGCCGAGCCACCGACGCCGCGGAAAACCGGATAGCTCAAGGCACCGACCAGCCCGCCGCCGGTTGGCGGGTTGAAATACATCATGCCGGCTTCGAACTGGACGAGGTCGGCCGCCGCCAGCTCAAACGCGGCGCTTGCCGTGCCAGCGAGCGGTCCGCTGAGCGCCAGGCTCGCGAACGGCGCGGCCGACTGGAATGTCACCGTGGCGCCGGCCGGCGGTGTCGCCGTCAAAAGCAGCGTGGCCGGTGGCTGGCTGTTGGCGATCTGCAGGCTGTTGGAGGCGTCGTCGAACAGCACCGTCGTCGACAGCCCGAACAGGTCGGGCTGAACCTGGAACGTCACGCTCTGCCGGAAGGCAAGCGAGAAGGAGTCCCCCACCGTCGGCGACGGGGTGCCTTGCCCGGTAACCGAGACCAGGATCGGCGCGATGCTGAGCGGCTCGGGAAACCAGCCGATCTGGGTTCCGGCATTGTCGGCGAAGGCTTTGCGGATGCCTATCTCGAAAGCGTTCCAGTCGCGTGTCGCCGAAGGGACGAAGAAGGCGATGTAACCAAGCTGGCCGGGATCGATCCAGCTCTGGGCGGTCAGATCGAATGTCGGGTCGATGCGTGACTCGTCCTGGAACAGAAACGCGACACGTGCGCCGGCTAATGGGTCAGCAAGATACAGGCCGCTCGCGTCGCGTTTGAAAGCGATCATCCCCACCCTCCCATGCGCCCTACGGTGCTTTCGGCCGTGTCCTGTCGCCTTTATTAGTTAAGGCTAAAGGACTTGGCGCGACGCGCGTTTTACCGGAGCAGAAAGAACAACTGTAGAGCGAAGAAAAAGGTTTGTAAAAGACTATATTTGGGTGGATTTCAAAATGAAATAAATTTTACCGAAATTGTGACTTGGCTAACTGATGGGTTCGCCGGGAGTCTGTTTTAGCGTCAATGGTCGAAGTAATATGCGCGCCAACAGAATCAACGTCTTAGGATAAGCTGTAAAATCGTCTCATACCGATAGCGATCGCGGGTGCGTAGCCGCCCATAGCTAAGCCGGCGTCGGCTCTGGGCGATGGCGAGGGTGGCGGGACTGCCCGTCGTTGGATCGGGACTGCGTTGGATGACGGCTTCCTCGGTCAGCATGTGTGGCGAGTTTGGAAATCGAGGCCATCAATGCTCTCGGCCTGGTGCTCCTCACCGTGCCACGAATGATACTTTCTGGACGTCGGAAGGCGGCGCGAAGAGCGTTATGCTGCCTGCGATTGCGGCCAGACGTCGCGCACTGCTGCTTGACGTTCGCCAGGCCCAAGGGTGACAGCACGCTTCCCTGACAGGTCCGCAACGCCTATCTCTACGCAACGAGCAACGCGGACGGCACAATTTGGCGCAACGATCGGGAAGTGCTGATCTCCCACTGCATGGCGGTCGAGTGCCCAAATGGCTCGGCGACCGCATGACCCGCCTTGGCGCGGTGATGTGCGAGGCGATCATCCACCACTATGGTCGGACCGAATTGCTGCGCCGCCTGGCACACCCGTTCTGGTTCCAGTCTTTCGGCGCGGTCATGGGCATGGACTGGCATTCCTCCGGCATCACGACAAGCGTTGTAGGCGCCCTGAAACGGGGCCTGTCGCCACTGTCCGGCGAACTCGGTGTTCATGTGTGCGGCGGGCGTGGCACGCATTCGCGCAAGACCCCGCACGAACTGGCATTGATCGGCGAGCGCGTCGGCTTCGACGGAACGAACCTGGCCAACACCAGTCGGCTGGTCGCCAAGGTCGACAGTGCCGCCGTCCAGGACGGCTTCGATCTCTACCTGCATGGCTTCATCGTCACCGACGATGGCGACTGGGTCGTGGTGCAACAAGGCATGAACGGCGACAGCAAGGTGGCGCGTCGCTATCACTGGCTGTCCGAGGGACTGACGAGCTTTGTCGACCAGCCGCATGCCGCGATCGAAGGCGCCAATCAGGGCGAGATCGTCAACCTGACCGACCGGCGCGCCGATGCTTCGCGCCACGGCCAGCTGGACCTGCTGCGGGATCTGGGACCCGATCGCATCGTGAAAGAGTTTGCCCTGCTTGAGCACGGCCCTCCACCTGCCCCCGCGCAGCCCCTGCTGCCGCATCTGGTCATGCCGGCCCATCATGACGTCCGCGAAAGCGACGTCGTCATGCGCCGCCTGCACGGCAATATCGCTGCCGCCGTCGAACGCGGGCCCGCCGATTTCTCGGAGCTGCTCATGGTGCCCGGCGTCGGTGCCCGCACCGTGCGTGCGCTGGCTATGGTGGCCGAGGTCGTGCATGGAGCGCCGTGCCGGTTCTCGGACCCCGGCCGGTTCTCGCTGGCGCATGGCGGCAAGGACAGACACCCGTTCCCGGTGCCGCTGAAAGTCTATGACGAGACAATCGGCGTGTTGAAATCGGCCATTCACAAGGCCAGGCTCGGCCGCACCGAGGAGATCGATGCATTGAGGCGGTTGGACGACCAGTCACGCCAGGTCGAGCGCTATGTCACCGGTCCCAGCCTGACGGAAATCGTGGCAGGGGAGTTCGACCAGTCGCACAGGCTGGGCGGCCGCAGCGTTTTCGGGTGGGAACCCCCGCCGCAAGCGCAGCCGGTTCGAGCCGGCAACAAGGAATGAACTCAGCCGAAGGCCTCTATCCCCGGCTTTGAAATTCTTTGCGAAGGCTCCAACAAGATGCCAGAGCCTTCGCGGTTTACGGGATTTCAATAGAAGCGGATCCAGTAGGATCGGCGGAAACATCTCCGGCGCCAGCGGCCTCGACGCCAATAGCGACGGCAAACCACTCGCCATCCACGCCGCCGCCTCCATCCACGCCGCCGCCTCCATCGATAGTACTGCACGGGTTCGACGTCATTCTGGCTATCAGGACCCGGCTCCACAAGGTCGTCTACCGGCTTGTCCAGCTCATCGAGAATGCCGTTCCCAGTGCTCGGGATGCCGGCCACCGCCCTCACGGGGCGAGCTACGGTGACCACGGCCGCAGCGCCCGCCAATCCCAGCATTCCGGTCAGAAATAATCGCCGATCCATGCCAACCTCCATCGTTGATCAATGCGACAATGGAGGAAATAGAGCAGTTGGTTGAGGCGCCTAGATGCCGAGCTAAATCTGTTTAAAAACCCAAAATCGGTGTTGGTCGAGATTCACGGTGGCAAGAACTTGCAAGCTGGGTGATGAAGATTTCAACGCCGCGCCCGCCAAAAGCAGTCGCGCCGGAGGTCGTCAGATGTCGGCGACTCCCGGTAAAGGCCATGACCGATCTACATGGCTCTATTTCACGCCGATGCCGGCAGTCAGGCCGCCATCGATTTTATAGTCCGCGCCGGTGCAGAATCCGGCTTTGGCCGAACAGAGAAAAGCGATGAGTTCCGCCACCTCCTCCGGCTCGCCGATGCGCCCGATAGGGTGCGCCTCGCCGAAGCGTTTGTAGGCGACCTCGACATCGGCATCGGTGCCGTTCTCGCCGCGTGCCGCCTTCTCCAGGATCGGGGTGCGGATCGAACCCGGGCTGACCGAATTGACGCGGATGCCGGATCGCGCATAGTCAAGCGCCAGCGAGCGGGTCAGCGTATGGATCGCCCCCTTTGTCGTCGCGTAGGCGGCGACATTCTGCTGGCAAGCGTGACCCTGTACCGAAGCCACGTTGACGATGGCGCCGCCGCCCCGGCGGATCATTTCCGGAATGCCGAAATGCGCGGTCAGGTAGATCGAGCCGACATTGACCGACATCGCCTTGTTCCAGGTCTCGAAATCGGTGCTGACAGCGGTTCCGTATGGATGGACCGCCGCGGAATTGACGATGATATCGAGACCGCCGAACCGCTCGACACCGGCCGCGACCGCGTCGCGAACCTGGTCGGGCACGGAGACGTCGGCGCCGATGACCAGCACGCCTGCTCCAGAGCTTTCCAGGTCCGCTTGCATCGCCGCGTTGGCCGCGCGGTCGATGCCGCAGGCGATGATGGCAGCACCACCGGCCGCAAGGCGTCTGGCGGTTGCGAGGCCAATCCCGGTCGTGCCGGTCACCAGGGCGACCTTGCCTTCGAAATCCTCCATTGCGGAAACTCCATTATTTGCTGTCGAAGGTGGCTCTTAATGCATGTCGCCCAAAAGTGGCCCCGGTTTTGGGGGCAACGACATGCATAGACAAGGTGCATGTCGCCCAAAAGTGGCCCCGGTTTTGGGGGCAACGACATGCATAGACAAGGTGCATGTCGCCCAAAAGTGGCCCCGGTTTTTGGGGGCAACGACATGCATGAAAACATGGACCTAAAGCGCGTCGCCTGAATCCGCTCAAACGCGACGCGCTTTAGTTTGACACTCAATGCGGTCCAACAATAGGTTGCCGTCCTCGCGGAAGGAAAGCGGTAATGGAACAATGCTGGCGCTGGTATGGACCGGACGACCCGGTGACGCTCGATCATGTGAAACAGGCGGGCGCAACGGGCATCGTATCGGCCCTGCACGATATCTATGACGGCCGCGCCTGGCCGCTCGAGAGCATTCTGGAGCGCAAGCGGATCATCGAGGCGGCAGGGCTGACCTGGTCGGTCGTCGAGAGCATTCCCGTCCACAACTCGATCAAGATCGGCTCCGCGGAAAGGCTCCGCTACGTCGGCTGGTACAAGGACACGATCCGCGCGCTTGCCAAGGCCGGCATCGCCACGGTCTGCTACAATTTCATGCCCGTGGTCGACTGGACCCGCACGGATCTGGCCTATCGGCTGCCGACGACGGGCTATGCCTTGCGTTTCGATGCGATCGATTTCGCCGCCTACGACCTGTTCGTGCTGAAGCGCAGGAATGCCGAGGCCAACTACAGCGCCGCGCGCATCGCCGAGGCGGAAACAAGACTGAAGGAATTGAGCGACGAAAAGATCGACCGGATCGAGCGCAATCTGATCGCCGGCCTGCCGGCGACCGAGCGCAGCTACGACCGCGACAGTTTTCGCGAGGCCCTGGCGGACTACGAAGCGATCGGGCCGAAGGAATTGCGCGACAACCTTGCCTGGTTCCTGCGCGAGATCATTCCGGTGGCCGAGCAGGAAGGGGTGCGCATGTGCATCCATCCCGACGATCCGCCCTTCTCGCTCTATGGCCTGCCACGCATCGTTTCGACCGCCGAGGACGCGCGTTTCATCCTCAACGCCGTCGACAGTCCGGCCAATGGCCTGACCTTCTGCACCGGCTCCTATGGGACGCGCGCCGACAACGACATCGTCGCCATGGTCAAGGAATTCGCCGACCGCATCCACTTCGCCCATTTGCGCAACATCACCATCGAGGAGGACGGCTCGTTCTATGAAGCCGAGCATCTCGAGGGCGGCACCGACATGGCGCATGTCATCCTCGCCCTGATGCAGGAAGAGGCGCGCCGCGGCAGGGAAGGCCGCGCCGACTGGCGCATTCCGATGCGCCCCGATCACGGCCATCTGCTCGCCGACGATATCGGCAAGACCAGGATCAATCCCGGCTACTCGCTGATCGGCCGGCTGAAGGGCCTCGCCGAGCTGCGCGGCATCATGCGCGCCGTGGAGACGTTCGGGCTGGCTTGACGCCATCGGGCAGACGGTGTCGCGTGGCAATGCGCGCCGAGATCAAGGCGCTGCATCGGCGCCTGCGCACCACCACCCGTCTTGGGATATTATTTGTCCCCGGCCATACTATGCAGCGCTGGCTTTCTTCCATTCGGCGCGGAATGGAGTGTCCGTTGCTTTGATCGGCAGGCCTTGCGTGGCACCTTTGATCCACAATCCGGTCCCAGAGTGCTTGCCGATGGTCGTTTCTCTCGGCAAGGGCGAGGAAAAGAAGGAACCTGACCATGCCCAGAATTGTGCCGGTACTCGATCTGAGCCGTCTCGAACAAGGGGCGTCCGAGCATCGCACCTTTCTCCTGGACCTGCGCACGGCGGCACGCGACGTCGGCTTCTTCTATCTCAGCGGCCACGGCATTTCGGCCTCCGAGATCGATGAAGTGCTCGATGCCTCGCGCCGGTTCTTCGCCTTGCCGGAGGCCGACAAACTGGCGATCGAAATGGTCAAGTCCTCGCAGTTTCGCGGCTACACACGCGCCGGTGGCGAGCTGACCAAGGGTGCTGCCGACTGGCGCGAGCAACTCGACATCGGCGTCGAACGCCTGCCCATCCCGCAAGGGCCGGGAATTGCGCCTTGGACACGGCTGCAAGGGCCGAACCAATGGCCCTCGGCACTGCCGGACCTCAAGCCGGCGCTGCTGGCCTGGCAGGCCAGGGCGACGGCGGTGGCGATCCGGCTATTGAAAGCCTTCGCGCTGTCGCTCGACCAGCCCGAGCACGCCTTCGACGCGATCTACAGGGACTCGCCCAACCATCGCATGAAGATCGTGCGCTATCCCGGCCGTGACGCGAGGGAGGGCGACCAGGGTGTCGGTGCACACAAGGATGGCGGCTTCCTGACGCTGCTGCTGCAGGACGACAACAAGGGACTGCAGGTCGAATATGACGACAGTTGGGTGAATGTGGACCCGATCCCCGGAACGCTGGTCGTCAACATCGGCGAACTGCTCGAACTGGCGTCGAATGGCTATCTGCGTGCGACCGTGCATCGTGTGGTGACGCCGCCTGCCGGCGTCGAGCGTATTTCCGTTCCCTTCTTCTTCAGCGCGCGGCTGGATGCGACCATACCGCTTTTGAATTTGCCCGACGAACTGGCGGCCGAGGCACGCGGACCGGCAAGCGATCCGGACAACCCGTTGTTCCGCGATGTCGGCACCAATGTCCTGAAAAGTCGTCTGCGTTCGCATCCCGACGTGGCGCGCCGCCACTACGCCGATCTTCTTGAACCCGGAGCGGTCCGCCCGTGAGGCTTATGGGAGGTGTTGAACATAATTTTTGCCGTTTGGAGCATTCTTTGGAATGCTATTCGTCGCCAAAACCCTGAAATAGGCTCAAACAGGCAAAATCGTTCGGCGGTCTCCTCCCATTCCGCTGGACGGTGTTCCCCTCTGAAGGTTTGAACCTTCTTTTGGCCGGGCCCCATTCGAGCCCGGCCATTTTTCATCCTGCGGTCTGGATGGCGCAAAACGGATATGCTGCAAAAGCCCGATGCGGAGGAACAGGATATCTTTCCGAGCTGCGCGGACCGTCCGATCTTTCAATCGGGATTCGAGCGATAGTGCTCGATCGTATTGATCGGTCGGAACGAGGTTCATGACACAGAAACAATTGCGGCTTGGCGCCTTCATGCGTCCCGTCAGCCTGCACACCGGCGCCTGGCGCTATCCGGGCGCCTATGCCGACGCGAATTTCAATTTCGCGCATCTGAAGCGCTTCGCCCAGACCCTGGAGGCGGCGAAGTTCGACGCCTTCTTCATGGCCGACCATCTGGCCGTTCTCAACATGCCGATCGAGGCGCTGCGGCGCAGCCACACGGTCACGTCGTTCGAGCCGTTCACGCTGCTGTCGGCGCTGGCCGCCGTCACCGATCATATCGGGCTGGTCGCCACCGCATCGACGACGTTCGACGCGCCCTATCACATCGCGCGCCGCTTCGCTTCGCTGGACCATATCAGCGGCGGGCGCGCCGGCTGGAACATCGTCACCACATCCAACCCCGATGCGGCGCTGAATTTCGGCCTCGACGAGCATGTCGAGCATGACGAGCGCTACCGGCGGGCGCGGGAATTCTACGACGTCGTCACCGGACTGTGGGACAGCTTCGCCGACGACGCCTTCATCCGCGACGCCGAAAGCGGGCTCTATTTCGACCCGGCCCGGCTGCGTGTGCTCGATCACAAGGGGGAGCATCTCTCGGTGCTCGGTCCGCTCAACATCGCCCGGCCAATCCAGGGCTGGCCGGTCATCGTCCAGGCCGGCGCGTCGGAGGCGGGGCGGCAATTGGCGGCGGAAACGGCGGAAGTCATTTTCGCCGCGCATGCCGATCTCGCGGCGGGGCAGCGTTTCTTTGCCGACGTCAAGGGCCGCGCGCAAAAGCTCGGCCGCTCGCGTGACGACATCAAGATACTGCCCGGCGCCTTTGTCGTCGTCGGCGACAGTGTCGAGGACGCCCAGTCCAGGCGAGGGAAGCTCGACAGCCTCGTCTATTACGAGAGCGGCATTGCCTCGCTGTCGATCGCGATCGGGCATGACGCATCCGGTTTCGACCCGGACGCGCCCTTGCCGGAAATCCCCGAGACCAACGCCTCGAAGAGCGGCCGCGAGCGTGCTATCGAACTGGCGCGCAAGGAGAACCTGACTGTCAGGCAGCTCGCAGAGAGGCTGGGCGGCTATTCCGGCCTTGCTTTCGTCGGCACGCCTCAAACAATCGCCGACGAAATGGAGGAATGGCTGGTCACCGAAGGGTCCGACGGGTTCAACATCATGTTTCCCTATTTGCCTGCCGGGCTCGACGACTTTGTCGAGAAGGTCGTGCCCGAGCTGCAGCGGCGAGGGATATTCAGGCGGCAGTACGAGGGGACGACATTGCGCGAGAATCTCGGCCTGAAGCGGCCGCCCAACCGGTTTTTCGAATAGAACGTTCTTCGCAGAGAGGCCGTCCCCAATGTCAGCCCAGACAAACACCCGCATCGTGCTTGCCGCGCGACCGCAAGGCCGGCCGAAGCCAGGCGATTTTCGGATAGAGACAGTGGACCTCGTCCAGCCGGCGGAGGGCGAACTGCTGCTGCAGATCCTCTATCTGTCGCTTGATCCCTATATGCGCGGACGCATGAACGCGGCCAAATCCTATGCCAAGCCGGTCGAGATCGACGCTGTGATGGAAGGCGGCACCGTTGCGCGCGTCGTCAAATCCCGTCACCCGGAGTTTGCGGAAGGGGATATCGTGCTGTCCCACTCGGGATGGCAGAGTTTTGCACTGTCCGACGGCGTCGGGCTACGCAAGCTCGATCCCGCGGCGGCGCCGGTGACGACGGCCCTCGGCGTGCTCGGCATGCCGGGTTTCACCGCCTATGCCGGCCTGCTCACGATCGGACAGCCAAAGCCTGGCGAGACGGTCGTCGTGGCGGCGGCCAGCGGCGCGGTCGGGTCGGCCGTTGGCCAGATCGCGCGCATCAAGGGCGCGCGTGCCGTTGGCATCGCCGGTGGTGCCGATAAATGCGCTTTCGTGTGGCAGGAGCTCGGCTTCGATGCGGTCGTCGATCACCGTGCCGATGATTTTGCCGCGCAGTTGAAGGCAGCCTGCCCGGATGGCATCGACATCTATTTCGAGAATGTCGGCGGTCCTGTGTGGGATGCGGTATTTCCGTTGTTGAACGAATTTGCGCGTGTGCCGGTCTGCGGGCTGATCGCGCAGTACAATGTCGTTGCCGATTCCGGCAGCGACAGGCTGCCAACGCTGATGCAGCAGGTGCTCCGCCGCAGCCTGACGATCAGGGGGTTCATCCAGCGCGAATTCGCCGACCAGCGCCCGGCATTCCACCGCGACATGGCCGACTGGATAGCGTCCGGGCAGGTCCGATACCGGGAGGATATCGTCGATGGCATAGGAAATGCGCCGCAGGCCTTCCTTGGCCTTCTCGAGGGCAAGAATTTCGGCAAGCTCATCGTGCGCGTCGCAGGCATTCCGTGACGGCTTCGCCTAGAACATGATGCCGAAAAGTGCGAAGCGGTTTTCGAACGACATCATGCTCTATCTCTCAGATTTCAGGTCGATTCGACCTGAAATCATCCGGCTCTAAGAGGATGGCACTGTTCCTTAGCCGGCAACGATATTCTGGTTTGAGGCCCTTGAAAAAGGCGCCCCGTAGTCGAGCGCTTTCAACTGCTCGACGCCATCCAGCACCATGCTGCCTGCGACATAGACGATGACCGCAAGGCCGAGCCAGCCGATCCAGCGATGCCTGGCCAGCAGCGCCGCCACAAGCGTCGAGGCGACCGCCATCAGGATTACCGACAGGATGAGGCCGAAGACCAGCGCATCCATGTCGTCGCTGGCGGCACCCGCCACGGCGAGCACGTTGTCCAGCGACATCGAAACGTCGGCAACGACGATCTGCAGGATCGCCGTGCGCAGCGCCTTGGCCGGTCGTGTCGCCGCAAGCAGGGCCACGTTTGGATCGGCGTCTGCGCCGTCCCAGTCCTCGTCACCGGCGTCGCCGGCGGATCGCAATTCCCCGAACATGTTCCAGCAGACCCAGAACAGCAGCAGGCCGCCGGCCAGCATGATACCCGGGATCGCCAGCAACTGCACGGCAACCACGGCAAAGACGATGCGGATGACTGCCGCTGCGGCGATGCCGGCGATGATCGCCTTCTGGCGCAGCGCCTTAGCCAGGCCGGCGGCCGCCATGCCGATCACCACGACATTGTCGCCTGACAGAACGAGATTGATGGTGATGACTTCCAGATAGGCCGTGATCGTCGCCTGGTCGATCCCAAAAGGCATCCGGTAGCTTCCCTTGCGCGTGTCCTTGCCCTGACGGCGCTCGGCAAGACGGCTGAACCGTAGCATGGATATGGGGACGTTGCGTCCGAGAAGAAGATAGGGGTAGGCCGTGGCCACCAAAGTGAAATCTTGCCGCTTTCCGTCTCGCCGAGCCCTTCCGCGCGGCGGAAAGAAGCAGCATTGCGCGCAGAGTCGACATTGCATGAGGATGTCACTATATACCGGCGGCTTCGACCCGCGCGCCTGAGGGCAGCGCCGCCGAAGCGACTGTGAATGTGTTACGGATTGCGCCATCTATTGTGACGAAAATCGGCTCGGAAACCGGAAAAAAGCAAATAGAAGCAGTGGCGCAAAGCTGGGTGTGATCCCAGCCAACGGTACCGACCCTCAGAAACAGAAGATGCTCTTGAACCCTCGATTTCCTTTGGCTCTGTGGACCCTGGACAAGATCGGCTTGCCGGCCGGTGACGACTCGGCTCGAATGGGGACATGCATCCTTCGCGGGGTGTCGACGTTTATGATTACCAACCGGCTTTGCCGCCAGGGAACAGCAGTATGAGTGAACACGCGATCGAGTTCTTGCGGGGATGGATCGGCGAAAAGGTCCACTGCCAGTCATCGCACGAGGCCAGAATCGACAAGCAGGCCGAGACACTGGCCAAGGAATGCGCTGCCAAAGCGGCAGAGGTCGGCATCCCGCTGGAGGATATCCAGGAAGAAGTCGGCGATATCAAGGAATTGATCGCCTCCAGGCTCGAGGAAGCGGCCGAGGCCGACGAGCACCAGCAGGCCTCCAGCAAAGCCGCGGAATAGCCGCATAGGGCAATGCTGTCTGAAATAGCTGTCTGAAACGCGGGCTACTCGGCCCGCGTCTTCGTATCAGCCCTCAGCCAAATTTTTCTTTCAGCCACGTCTTCGGCAGTGCCGGCACGAAATTACCGTCTCGGCCAGTCATGTCGTTGTTGGCGACCAGGGCGTTGAGGATCGATTCCTCCACCGCCTGGACCACCGCATCGAAAAACGGATCGATGTCGGTGTCCGGAACAAAATCGGCACTGGCGATGCGGCCGGATGGTGCCAGCGCCGCGCTCGCATTGGCGGTGGAGAAGGCGATAAAAATGTCGCCTGAACTGTGATAGCCGAAGCCGCCGGTCATGGCGACGCCGAGCGGCACCCGGCGGGCCAGCCGTTTCATCTGGTGCGGCAGGAACGGTGCGTCGGTGGCGATGATGGCAATGATCGAGCCCTTTTCAGCGCGCGGCGTGCCCTGCCGGATCGCCGGCTCGACAAGTTCCGGCCCGGCGCGCTGGCCGCGAACCGTAAAATTGTGCCGCTTGCCGAAATTCGACTGCACGAAGGCGCCGACCGTGTAGTTGTGGCCTTGCCATTCGACGACGCGCGACGCGGTCCCGGATCCTGCCTTGAAGCCGAAAGTGATCATGCCGGTGCCGCCGCCGACGCTGCCTTCCTCGATCGGTCCGCTGGCAGCAGCATCGAGTGCCTGGGCAACATGCTCTGATGTCAAATGGTGGCCATTGATGTCGTTGAGGAAGCCATCATAGGTCTCCGCCGCCACCGGCAGCCCCCAGCCGCTGTCGAGTGCCGCCGGCAGCACGCGCTGCATCCAGCGCAGCGTGCCGTCGCGTGAAACACCGCAGGAATGCGTGTTGGTGATGGTGATCGGGAAGTTGAACGCGCCGGTTTCCTCGACGATGTGCGAACCTGTCAGCTCGCCATTGCCGTTCTGGCTGAAGATGCCGGCGAAGACCGGCGTGGCAAGGTCAGCACGCGGCCTGGGCAGGATCGCGGTCACGCCGGTGCGCACCGGTCCCTTGCCGACGACGAGCGCGCCATCGCCGGAAATCAGCGTCGCATAACCGACCGCGACCCCCGGCACATCGGTGATCGCGTTGAAAGGCCCGGGCGCTCCGTCGAAGCCGATGCCGAAACTTCGCGCGCGCGGCTTGCCGGAAGGCGTTGCCAGATGGTTCGGATTGCCGGTCATGATCTCAAAACAGCGATCCCTGATTGCCGGGCTCTTTGGCCTTGGCCGCCGGCTTGGCCACGGCTTTCGGTTTGGCCATGCCGCTGGTGGCAATCGCATCGGCGGTGCCGTCGGCGAACTCCAGCGATAGCGCCATTCCCGACGCCACCTCGGCCGCATGTTTGATCACCGCCCCGTCGGCGTCCTTCACCAGGGCGAAGCCGCGCGCCAGGACGGCCTTGTGCGAAAGCGTGGTCAGCAGGCGCTCGGCCTGGCCCAGTTGCCCGCGCAGGCGCTCGAGCCGCACGGTGATCACCCGATCCTGCCGGCGCGCGAGCGCCGCCAGCGTGTCCCCTTGCAGTTTCTGGCGCCGCGCGATCGGTGCCGGCGAAAGACGCGTCGCGGTGCGCGAAAATTGCGCGCGACGTTCGCGCACGATGGCAAAAAAAGCTGCCTGCGCGCGGGCGAGGTCGCGCCCGGTCAGCGTACGGGCCTCGTTCATGCGCCGCGACAGCGTGGCCGGCGTCAGTCGCTGGCCTTGGAGCCGTGCCCGTTTGCGATCGACGCTGACAGACAGGGCCCGGCCGAGCCGGCTCGTCGCTTCGTCGAGGCGTCGGCGCGGCAGCGCCAGCAATTGGTCGGGCGAGGGGAGCGCGCGGGCCGCCGCACGGGCTGCCTGCCGCTTGCGCTCGAAATTGCGCAAGACCGCCGCCTTGAGCCGCGCGCCGAGGCTGGCAAGCGTCGCTTCGAGGTCGGCCTTCACCGGCACGGCTATTTCGGCGGCACCCGTAGGCGTCGGCGCCCGGCGATCCGCGACCAGGTCGATCAGCGTCCAGTCGGTCTCATGGCCGACAGCCGAGATCACCGGAATGGCGGAGGCGGCAACGGCGCGCGCCAGCGCCTCGTCGTTGAAGCCCCAGAGGTCTTCGAGGCTGCCGCCGCCGCGCGCCACGATCAGCAGATCGGGGCGCTGGATGGCGCCATCCCAGGCCAGCGCGTTGAAGCCGTTGACCGCGGCGGTTACTTCCGCACCCGCCGTCTCGCCCTGCACGCGCACCGGCCAGACGAGTATGTGCAGTGGAAAGCGGTCCTTGATGCGATGGATGATGTCGCGGATGACGGCGCCCGTCGGCGAGGTGACGACGCCGATGACGCGCGGCATGAACGGCAGCAACCGCTTGCGGCCGGTGTCGAACAGGCCCTCCGCCTGCAGCCGGCGCTTGCGTTCTTCCAGCAGCGCCATCAAGGCTCCGGCGCCGGCGGGCTCCAGATTGTCGATGACGATCTGGTAGTTGGACTTGCCGGGATAGGTGGTGAGCTTGCCGGTGGCGATCACCTCCATCCCCTCTTCGGGGCGGAATTTCAGCCGGCTCATCGTGCCCTTCCACACCACGGCGTCGAGCCGGGCGCGATCGTCCTTCAGCGCGAAATAGGCATGACCGGACGAATGCGGCCCGCGATAGCCGGAGATTTCGCCGCGCACCCGCACATTGCCGAAGACGTCCTCGACCGTGCGCTTCAGCGCGCCGGAAATCTCGCTCACCGTGTATTCGGTGGCGTTGGTGCGTGATTCGGATGCTGCCTCGCTCATCGGCCGATTGGGGAACGGTTAGCGCTCCACGTCAAGGCGCCGCCTCAGCCCAGACACGCATAACCTTGTGCGTGACCCGCCTACCAGCCCGGCAGGATCTGGTTCGGCTTCGTCCGCTTCATCTTGGCAAAGGCGAGGGCGGCGAAGTCGAATGTCCCGGTCTCTTCGCTGAGCGGCACGGAAATATTGTCCAGGCTTTCCGAAATATGGCGGGCAAGCGCGTCGACGATCTCCGGTCGCGACGTCTGGCCGCGCATGATGCCGATGCGGCAATCGGGCAGGGCGCCGAAGCCGTCGGCTTCGCCCAGCACCCGCATGCCGGGCCTGAGCGCGCATTCCGGCAGCACCGAGATCGCCAGGCCCGAAAGCACCGCGGCGGTGATGACGGTGGCCGAGAAGCTGGTGAACAGGATGCGATAGTCGCGGCTCTGCTGGTCGAGCACTTCGACGGCGGCGCGCCGCCAGATGCAGTTCGGCCGGCCAAACGCCATCGGCAACGTTTCCTGTTCATGCGTCGCATGGTTGGCCGAGGTGACCCACAACAGCGGCTCGCGCCGCACCACCTCCGACTGGCCACGCACATCGTTGTGCGTCACCAGCGCCAGATCGAGATTGCCGCGCTTGATATGCTCGACCAGCCCCGGCGTCGGTTCGCAGATGACGGTCAGTTCGACACGTGGATTGGAGCGCGTGAAGCGCGCCATGATCTCGGGCAGGAAACGGTCGGCATAGTCGTCGGGCGTGCCGATGCGGATCGTGCCTTCGAGCCGCCGGTCGTCGAAGGCGGCCAGTGTTTCGCGGTTGAGATAGAGCAGCCGCCGCGCGTAGGAGAGCAGCTTGTCGCCCTCCTCGGTCAGCCTGTTGGTGCGCCCGTCCTTCTCGAACAGCGGTTTGCCGATCCGCTCCTCCAGCCGGCGCATCTGCATCGACACCGCCGACTGCGTCCGGTGCACCTCTTCGGCTGCCCGCGTAAAGCTGCCGGTGTCGGCAATCGAGATGAAGGTCTGCAACTGATCGAGATCGAGTGGCGCTTTCATCGGTCCAATCCATCATTGATGTTGATGCTAAAGATTAGAAACATTCGTTGGATTAATCAATCGGTCGATGGCAAATTGGCATTGTCCACATGAAGCCAATGCATGTCGCCCAAAGGTGGACACCGGTTTTGGGACAACGACAGGCATCACCGAAGTGAATCGAAGCCGGAACGGCCGCTGTCGCCAGCGCCGAGGGCAAGGCTTTGTCCGTTCGAGTCTGAAGGAGACTGACATGACCACGTTTGATTTCGCCACCGAGACCTCGCGCATCACCTCGCGTCCGGCCGTTGCGACGCGCGTGGCAAACACTGTCTCCAATGTTTACCGCGCCTGGAAAAATCGCCGCGCCTTCTACCGCCTTGGCGAGATGTCGGATGCCGAACTCGCCGACATCGGCCTGACGCGCGCCGACCTGCATGTCGCCATCGACGTGCCATTCGGCCGCGACCCAACGGCGATGTTGCGCGCAATCGCCAGCGATCGCGTCGAAACGATCGAGGATCTCGCCCGCAAGGTGGCCTGATTGCTTCAGTTTCGGTCCGTTGAACCTTTTTGAGGTTCAGCGCGACCAAGGATTATGCAGGCTCCCCACTCCCTGCCGGTTCCCCGCCGGCCTGCCTGCACGTTGCCCGGTCCTCCCAGGACCGGGCTTTTCTTTTTCTGCTTGGCCGAAGTTTCGCCGCCAGCTCGCCAGCTACCGCCGGTCCATGTCCCGCTTGAACTGGTCGAAGATGTTTTCCACGCCCTTTTGGTACTCGTCGCGCTGCTGGGCGCCGGTCTCGAACATCTTGCCGAACAGATCGTCGAAGGGGTTCCTCGGCCGGCCGCTCGGATTTGTCTGCGGCTGCGGCGCCTGACGCGGCGAGGCCGCCTGTGGCTGTTGCGGCTCCGGCTGTCCGCCCCCGCCGAAACCGCCACCGCCGCCACGCATCATCTCTTCGAATATTTTCCCCAGCGGATTGTCGCCATAGGGGCTCTGGGTCTGCTGCGATTGCTGCGGCTGCGGTGCCCCACCGCCGAACATGTCCTGCAGCACCTTCCCCAACGGATTGTCGCCATAGGGATTGGGTGCCGGCTGCGGCTGGCTTTGCGGCTGCGGCGTCCCGCCGCCGAACATGTCCTGCAAAACCTTGCCGAGCGGGTTGTCCATCGGGTTCTGGGGCTGCGGCGCCTGGCGCGTTTGCGGGGCCTGCATGCCGCTCTGCCGCATCATCTGCTCGATGATCTCGCCGAGCGGATTGCTGCCGCCACCGCCAAAGCCGCCGGCGGCCGCCTGCATCTGTCCTGTCGTCTGCTTGAACAGCCCGCCCATGACCATGGAGGCTATCGCCGGCAGCATCTGCTGCAGGATCTGCTGGCTGACGCCGCTCGCTTGCGCCGCCTGGCTGGCCACGGCGCGCGACAGCTCCTTCGAGCCGAACAGATGGCCCAGAATGCCGTTGCCCTCATCGACGCCTTGCGGCGAGAAGGCTCGCGTCGCGTCCTCGAAATATTTGGCGTGCTGGCCGCTCGCCATCGCCGTCATGAAGGCGCCGAGCCCATAGGGGTCGGCGGTGTTGCGCTGCAGCCCTTGCGAAAAGGCCGGCAGCAGTGCGGCAACGGCCGCCTGCGTCTGCTGCATCGAAAGCCCGTATTGCTGGGCAAGCGCCTGCATGCCGTTGCCGTTCTGAGCCTGCGCCAGCATATCGAACAAGGTAGGCATCGGCTTCTCCTCCGGAAATCCTAGGTGGAGAGCCTAGTTCGTTTCGATGGCCGATTGAAGCGGCTTTTGCCAATCAATCGGCCGCGCCCACTTCGCGGGATTAGTAGGCGTATTCCATGAACACCGGCTCGATAGAGCCGCCCCAGCGCGTGTGATAGGCGGAGAGCATCTCCTCGGCGCTGGTGGTGCCGCGCGCGACGACTTCGTCCAAAGTGTTGAGGAACGAGGTTTCGTCATAACCATCGCGGTTTTTGCGGCCCCGGTTCTTCAGCCCCATGCGCGAGATGACCATCACGTCGCGGGCGATCTCGCGCAGCGTGGTGTTGCGGAAGGGCGCGGAAATGCCTTGTTCCGGCACCGCGTTGCGCATCGCCAGCACTTCCTTGTAGCTCCAGCTGGAGGTCAACGCCTCCGCCGCGTCGAGCGCGGCCTCGTCATAGAGCAGCCCGACCCAGAAGGCCGGCAGCGCGCAGATGCGCCGCCATGGCCCGCCATCGGCGCCACGCATTTCCAGGAAACGCTTCAGCCGCACGTCCGGAAACAGCGTCGACAAATGGTTCGCCCAGTCGCCCATTGTCGGCAGCCCGTCTGGCACTTCGTTGCGCGCGACCCCGGCCATGAACTGGCGGAAGGTGATGTGTGTCATGTCGTGATAGTGGCCGTCGCGGATGACGAAATACATCGGCACGTCGAGCGCCCATTCGACATAGTCGGCGAACCCGAAATCGGGCGAGAAGCAGAATTCGAGCAGGCCCGAGCGCTGGTTGTCGGTGTCGCGCCAGATGTCGCCGCGCCAGCTCTGCAATCCGTTTGGCCGGCTCTCGGTGAACGGCGAATTGGCGAACAATGCCGTCGACAGCGGCTGCAGCTTCAGCGACACCTGCATCTTGCGGCGCATGTCGGCCTCGCTCTCGAAGTCGAGGTTCACCTGGATCGTACAGGTGCGGTACATCATGTCGAGACCCTTGGTGCCGACCTTGGGCATGTAGCGCGTCATGATCTCGTAGCGCGACTTCGGCATTTTCGGCGTCTCGGCCAGCGACCATTTCGGACTGCCGCCAAGGCCGAGAAAACGGATGCCCATCGGCTCGGCGATCTCCCGCACTTGCGCCAGATGCGCGTTGCCCTCGCGGCAGGTTTGGTGGATCGTCTCCAGCGGCGCGCCGGACAGCTCGAACTGGCCGCCGGGTTCCAGCGAAATCGCACCCTGGCCGGTCGGCTCGACCAGGCCGATGATGCGGCCGTCGTCGATGATCGGATCCCAGCCGAGTTTCTGCTGCATGCCTTCGAGGATGGCGCGGATGCCGCGCTCGCCGCCATAGGGCACAGGCGCGTTGCCGTCGACATAGAATGGGAATTTCTCGTGCTCGGTGCCGATGCGCCACTTGTCGCGCGGCTTGTTGCCTTCGGCCAGATGCTCGACGAGTTCATCGACGCCTTCGATCGGGCGGAAATCGGTTGTATCGCGCGCCATTTGCAAGCCCTCCGCACATGATCCCGAAAATCGGCTTTCGATTTTCGGAAAGGATCATCTGCCCCTTCAAATCAAAGTGCTACAGCCTCCTTTGCGCGTTTCGAAAGGACGCGCGGCGCCGTAGGACGATCGGACGACCGCCGGCGCTAAATGGACGAAATGTCAGCAGACGATCAAGCGAAAAATCCTGAGCCACAGGTCAACAGGAATTGAACGCTGGCGAGGGTTTTTTCCTTCTCCCGCAGGGGCAGAAGGGAAGGGCGCTGCTCACCAGTCTCCGACGGTTGCCTGGATCACCGCAAGGGCGGCCACCGCCGCCGTGTCGGCGCGCAGGATGCGCGGGCCAAGCGGGATGGCGGTCACGAAGGGCAGGGCGCGCAGCGTCCTGCGCTCGTCGTCGGAAAAGCCGCCCTCCGGCCCGACCAGCAGCCCAAGCTTCTTTTCCTTGACCGCCTGCAACGCCGGCAGCGGATTGTTGGTCGAGGCGTCCTCGTCGCAGAAGATCAGCCGCCGCTCTCTGTCCCAGCCGGTCAGCAGGCGGTCGAACTTTTCCGCTTCGCGCACCTCCGGCACCGCCAGGATGCCGCATTGTTCGGCGGCTTCGACGACATTGGCGCGCAGGCGATCGATCGAAGGCTTCGCCACTTGCGTGTGCTGGGTGATGACCGGCTGCAGGATGCCTGCGCCCATCTCGACCGCCTTTTGCACGAGATAGTCGAGCCGGCCCTGCTTCAGCGGGGCGAAGCAGTAGATGAGATCGGGCAATGGCGGCTGCGGCCGTTGCGGCGCCAGCACTTTCAGCCGCGCCGCCCTTTTTGTTTTCGCGGCGATTGCCGCCGACCACTCGCCGTCGCGGCCATTGAACACCAGGATTTCGGCGCCTTCACCGAGCCGCAGCACATGCACGAGATAGTGGCTCTGCTGCTGGCCGGCATCGAATTCGATGTCTGGCCCGAGATCGTCGGGCACGAACAGACGTTGCATCTTGTAATTGGCGCGCATCGCCGAGGAATGAGCGAGCCCGCCGCCGGCGTCAAGTCTCGGCGGACGGATGCCACACCGGTCGAAAGCCATGCCGCAGGACGGCGAGCGTGGTGGCCGGGGTCAGCAGCGCAAGCGGCCTGCCGAGCAGGCCGACATCGGCGAGAGGACCATATCCGGCAAAGGACCAGCGCAGTGCCTTGCCGGCGCGCAAGGCATAGGCGATACCGCCATCCGCTACCATCGCACCGTCCGGCAGGCCGGCGAGCTCTTCGAGAGCCACCATCGGTGGCTTGCCGCCCGACGCCAGCCGCTCCTGGTGCAACCGCCTGTCGACCTGCGGCGCGCGCGGTTCGGCAATGCCGAAGGCCTCGCCGAAGCGGCCGACGAAGTCCTTGGCCCGCTCGCGCTGGCAAAAGAAGCAGGGGCGATGCCCGGCCGCCAGTGCCGTCACCTCGTCGAGGAAGAACAGCTCCGTCCAGCCCGCTTTGCCACCGGGCCGGTTGCGCCCCATCGGTTCGCGCCGGACATTGCGGAATTGGCAGACGCAGATGATCCAGGCCGGAAGCGCCCAGCGCTTTTTCAGCAATGTCTTTGTCTCGGGATCGTGGATGATGCCGCGATTGCCGGTGAACAGACCGCGCTCGGGCACGGCGTGGATGGCGCCGAACGGATCGACCCGGTTCTGCAGTGGCATAGCTTTCTCCCGCAACACGCATCTTGGCTGCAATGCAGGCGGCATGATATCGCTCGTCGCATCATTTTCATGTCAGCAGGGTTTTGCGATGCGGGTGCTGGTGGTCCAGAACTACGACAATACCGGCCTTGGCCAGGTCGGCGCCGCGCTTGCCGAAGCGGGCGCCGATCTCGATCTGCGCTTGCCCTACAAGGGCGATCCCCTGCCGAACGACGCGGCTGGCCATGACGCCATGGTGGTGCTCGGTGGCGGCCAGAATGCGCTGGCGGACGACGACTACCCCTATTTTCCGGCACTGCTCGAACTGACCCGCGATTTCGCCGACAAGGATCGTGCCGTGCTCGGCATCTGCCTCGGCAGCCAGCTCGTTGCCCGCGCCTTCGGTGGCGAGAACCGCATCGGTGGCGCCAACGAGTTCGGCTGGCATGGCGTGTCGCTGACGCCGGACGCCAAGGCCGATCCGGTGCTGGGCGCGCTGCCGCAGAAATTCCCGATCTTCCAGTGGCACGACGACACGTTCGTGCTGCCTGAAAATGCCGTGCGGCTCGCCGGCAACGATGTCGCCGAGAACCAGGCGTTTCGCGTCGGCCGTGCGGTCTACGGCTTCCAGTTCCATTTCGAGGCCGACCGCCCGATGGTGAAGGACTGGAGCACGTCCTTTGCCCCGATCATCGCCGCGCGCCATCCCGACTGGGCTGGCAAGCTTGATGGCGAAATGGCCCGCAACGGGCCTGACGCCGATGCTGCCGGTCTCGCCATCGCCCGCGCCTGGGTGGCGACGATCTAGGGTGTGTTGAGCCTCGTCCGCCAGTGCCCTGCCGCGTGACATAATTGGCACGCGGCGGTGAAACCGCCTGGGGAAAACCCCTTTCATCCTTGGCTTGTGTCCGCCCGCCATCCTAGAAGGCGCGCGCTCTGCATCGGCTGTGCAACCGCGATGAACCTTTTGTGTGACCCGTGCGACACACCGTCGATACAGAACGCGCCTAGAAGCGCGAAATCGTCGAAACTTTGAAGCGAATTCTCCGTTTCAACGCATTGGTAACCGCCCGGTGCACAGATGCACAAAGCTCAACAAGAGATGACCTCCGTGAAAGCAGCGCTTCTGTCCTTTGCCATGTTGTCCGCCATCGTGCTGTGCGGTCTCGGCATCTATTCCGCCGACGCAGCCAACAATCACAACGCCGTCGACGGTTACGGCGTCACCGCCTCGTTGCGCTAAGCGGGAAGCGTTTTTCGCGTCCTCGGACGCGCAAAGCTCAAGCTTCCCTTATCGTCCCAGGCTCCTTGATCGTGATCGTCAGGATGCGTTTGTCCGGGCCGTCGACGACGAGCGCGGTCAGCATCCCTGATTGCCAGGCAAGCGTGTCGACATTGACGCGGTTGACCATCACCTCCGCCTCCGGCACCGGCGTGTGCCCGTGCACGACGATCTTCGGGAACAGGCCCGGATAGTTGAGGAAGACGTCGCGGATCCAGATCAGATCCTGCGGGTTTTGCCTTGCCAGCGCGATGCCTGGCCTGATGCCGGCATGGCAGAAGAAGAAATCCCCCAGCGTCAGCGAAAGCCGCAGCGATCGCAATAAATCGATGTGGGTTTGCGGCACCGCCTCGACCAGGGCCTGATGCCCTTTGCGCACGGCGGACTCGGCTTTGCCCAACCACATGCTGGTGCCGTCGCTGATTGCCACGCCGTAGGACAGCGCCGTCTGGATGCCGCCGAAACGGATGAAAAGCCCTTCCGGGTCGGGCTTCTTGAGAAAGTCGAGAAAGCCGACGTCGTGGTTGCCGGCCAGCATCAAATGGCGCGGGTCGCGCTCTCGCGCTTTGATCAAGAAGTCGATGACACCCCGTGAGTCCGGTCCGCGGTCGACATAGTCGCCAAGATGGATGACACGCCAGTCGGCAGGCGCCTCCTGCTCGATCTCGGCCTCGATGCGCTGATGCATTGCGGCCAGCAGGTCGAGCCGGCCATGCACGTCGCCGATTGCGTAAAGACGCACACCTTCCGGCCCATGCGCGTCGAGAAAATGGATGCCGGGTTCTGCCAATGTCCCATTGTCTCCGTGGTCAGGCTGTCACGGGACTTAGCGTCGGAGCTGGTCCTTGCCCATGTCGGTGACCAGACGCTTTCCGCACAGTGCCAGCGTGATGTCCATCTCCTTGCGGATGATTTCCAACGCCTTGGTAACCCCTTCCTTGCCAAGCGCACCCAGGCCGTAAAGAAATGGCCGGCCGATATAGGTGCCCTTGGCGCCGAGGCAGAGCGCCTTCAGCACATCCTGGCCGGAGCGGATGCCGCCATCCATGTGCACTTCGATCGTGTCGCCGACCGCGTCGGCAATCTCTTCCAGCACCATGATCGATGACGACGCGCCGTCGAGCTGCCGCCCGCCATGGTTGGAAACCACGATCGCGTCGGCGCCGGTCTTGGCCGCCATCAGCGCGTCTTCCTTGTCGAGAATGCCTTTCAGGATCAGCTTGCCGCCCCAGCGCTCCTTGATCCAGGCGACATCCTTCCATGACAGATGCGGATCGAATTGCTCGGTCGTCCAGGAGGACAGCGAGGCGATGTCACCGACGCCCTTGGCATGGCCGACAATGTTGCGGAAGGTGCGGCGCTTCGTGCCGGCCATGCCCATCCACCAGCGCGGGCGAATGGCGATGTCGGCGATGTTGGCCAGTGTCATCCGGGGCGGCGCCGAAAGTCCGTTGCGGACATCCTTGTGGCGCTGTCCGAGGACCTGCAGGTCGAGCGTCAGCACCAGCGCCGAGCACTTCGCCGCCTTCGCCCGGTCGATCAGGTCGAGCACGAAATCCTTGTCGCGCAGCACATAGAGCTGGAACCAGAACGGCTTCTTCGTCACCGAGGCGACATCCTCGATCGAGCAGATGCTCATCGTCGACAGGGTGAACGGCACGCCGAATTCCTCGGCAGCTTGCGCCGCCAGCATCTCGCCATCGGCATGCTGCATGCCGGTCAGGCCGGTCGGCGCCAGCGCCACCGGCATCGCCACCTTTTCGCCGATCATGGTCGATTCCAGCGACCGGTTGCTCATGTCGACCAGCACGCGCTGGCGGAACTTGATCTTGGCGAAATCCTCCTCGTTGGCCCGGTAGGTGCTCTCGGTCCAGGCGCCGGAATCGGCATAATCGAAGAACATTTTTGGCACGCGCCGGCGCGCCAGATCCTTGAGGTCGGCGATGGTGAGGATTTGGCTCATGAAGGTCCCCGCTTACTAGGAGCGTCTGCGTGCCGATTCGAGCTCGCCCGCTTCAGAGCGCTGCCTGAGCCTTAGCCGCGAGACGCGTTGCCAGTCGCCGCTGCGCTCGGCCTCGGCCATCGACCGCTCGACATAGATCATGTGGTCCATCGCCGCTTGCCGGGCGGCGGCCGGGTCGCCAGCCTTGACCGCTGTGTGGATCGCCCGGTGCTGGGCAAGCAGGGCGTCGCGCGCGCCGGGCACGGTGAACACCAGCAGCCGGTTCTGGAACACGCCTTCCGACAGCAGCCGGTAGCAGGAGCGCAGCGTGTGCAAGAGCAGGATGTTGTGCGCGCATTCGCAGATCGCGTGGTGGAATTCGACATCGATCTCGGCTTCATCGTCGAAATCACCGGTCCGATGCGCCTCATCCATGCGCGCCATGATGCGGTCGAGCAGCGCCAGATCCTCCGGGGTGGCACGCCGGGCCGCATATTCGGCCGCCACGCCTTCGATCTCGCGCCGGTATTCCAGATAGTCGGCCACCGCCTTGCGATGCGTCGAGATCAGGTCCGCCACCGGCTTGGTGAACAGCTGGCCGATGATGTCGGCGACATGCGTGCCGCCGCCGGCCTTGGTCGTCAAAAGGCCACGCCCTTCGAGCGCCTTCAGCGCATCGCGCAGGATCGGCCGCGACACGTCGAACTGGCGTGCAAGCTCGCGTTCGCCGGGCAACCGGTCGCCGGTGCGCAGCACGCCTTCGAGGATGAGGCTCTCGATCTGCTGCACCACCTCGTCGGCGGTGCGCGAATGCTCGATCCTGGAAAAAATGTCGCTCAACAGAATGCCTGGAAGGTGAACCGGTGTCGCGCAGGATAAAGCCTGCGTCGCCAACTGGTCAAATTATTTATCCAATTGGGCGAAGCGCGTCGATTTGCCGCCAGACGCCATATCGTCTTCGGCTAAACTTTGTTGTTTGCGTCATCTGGCCATTGGCCCTAGAGGGACGCAATGTAAGAGGGTCCAGAGAACCCCGGGGGACAAGCCGTGTCAGACGACCCGTCCAATCTCGAGTTCCAGCCGCGCGCCAAGGGCAGCGTCATGGGGTTTCCAGCGCATGAGGGCCGGCCCGGTGCGCTTGGCGAGGTCCATGCCCGGCCGCATCCGCTGATCGAAAAGCCGCGCGTCCTGGTGCAACTGGCCTTCATGACCGAGGGCGGCTCCGGCGTCGACCATGCGGTGCTGTCCGAACTGTCGCGGCGTCTCGGCATCGCCGCACCCGACCGCCAGGCCCGCCATCACGCCATGAAGTGGGGCAAGGGCTCGCTGCGCTGGGAGCGGCATACGGAATTCTCGACCTATCTGTGGGAAGGGCCGCTCTCCGAAAGCGGCAGAGCGCAGGAGGACTCGCCGTTCGGCAATGGATTTTCGCCGCCAGGCACCGTCATTTCGGGGATCAGGCTCGAAATCCGCAAATGGACGCAAACGAGCGAAAGACTGATCGCCGGCTTCGATCCCACCAGCCTGTGCTATTCGCTGGTCGAGCGCGGCAACGCCGCCATCATCACCGACTTCCGCCAGGATGGCGACGGCATGACCCGCATGCTGGTGCTCGACCGCGGCCTGACGCCGGCGCGCACCGGGGCGCTGTCGCAACGGCTGATCGACATCGAGACCTATCGCACGCTGGCCATGCTTGGCCTGCCGCTGGCGCTGACCTTGTCCGGCCGCGCCCGCCGCATCGAGGACCGGCTGGCGCAGACCACGCTGGAAATGAAGGTCGCCGAGACCCGCGACAGCCAGACGCTGCTGGCCGACCTGACCGAACTTGCCGCCGAGCTGGAAGCCGACGCGGCATCGAGCCTTTACCGCTTTGGCGCCAGCCGCGCCTATGACGGCATCGTCGTCGAGCGGCTGGAGGCGCTCGAGGAAGAAGCCGTGCCTGGCTACGACACCTGGGGTGGGTTCCTGCAGCGCCGCGTCGCGCCGGCCATGCGCACCTGCCGCTCGGTCGAGGAGCGCCAGGCCAACCTGTCGCGCAAGCTGACCCGCGCCACGACGCTGCTGCGCACCTGGGTCGATGTCGAGGTCGAGAAACAGAACCGCGACCTGCTGGCGTCGATGAACAACCGCGCCCGCCTGCAACTGCGCCTGCAGCAGACCGTCGAAGGCCTCTCGGTCGCCGCCGTCTCCTATTATGTGGTCGGCCTCATCGGCTATGTCGCAAAGGGCGCCTCGATCTTCGGCCATGCCTTCGCACCGGAGGTCGTCACGGCTGCTTCGGTGCCGGTCGCCATCCTGCTGGTCTGGTGGGGCGTGCGCCGCGTGCGCCGGATGCATTCCGAACCCGGCAAGCTGGCGGGGGAATAGCGGCAGATTGCCGCTGCGGAAGCTTGTCTCGACCTTGATGTTGGAGTCTTCACCACGGCAGGATTTGCAACCGCCGCGCTTCACTGGTAAAAGATTTTGACCAGTCAAGCAAAAAGAGGCTGCTGATGTCCGGCCTGGCCATGCCGAAACCAGACGACGCCACGATGCGCCGGCGCGACGAGATTGTCGCCGACATGCGCATCATCGTGCCGGGCGAGGGTGTCGTCGACGCCGCCAATTCCATGCGGGCCTTCGAGAGCGATGGCCTGACGGCCTATCGGCAGTTGCCGCTGGTCGTGGTGCTGCCGCAGACGGTGGCGCAGGTTTCCCGCGTGCTGAAATACTGCAACGACCGCAACATCCGCGTCGTGCCGCGCGGCTCCGGCACCTCGCTGTCGGGCGGCGCGCTGCCGCTCGAGGACGCGGTGCTGCTGGTCATGAGCCGCTTCAACCGGATCCTTGAGATAGATTTCCCCAACCGTGTCGTCGTCGCCCAGCCGGGCGTCACCAATCTCGGCATCACCACCGCCGTCGAGCAGGAGGGCTTCTATTACGCCCCCGATCCATCCTCCCAGATCGCCTGCTCGATCGGCGGCAACGTCGCGGAAAATTCCGGCGGCGTGCACTGCCTGAAATACGGCCTCACCGCCAACAACGTACTCGGCATCGAGATGGTGCTGATGAACGGCGAGCTGGTGCGGCTCGGCGGCAGCCACCTCGATGCGGAAGGTTACGACCTGCTCGGCGTCATGACCGGCTCCGAAGGTCTGCTCGGCGTCGTCACCGAAGTCACCGTGCGCATCCTGAAGAAGCCGGAGACCGCCCGCGCTTTGCTGATCGGCTTCCCGACCAGCGAACAGGGCGGCCAGTGCGTCGCCGACATCATCGGCGCCGGCATCATTCCGGGCGGCATGGAGATGATGGACCGGCCGGCGATCCATGCCGCCGAGGATTTCGTCCATGCCGGCTATCCCCTGGATGTCGAGGCGCTGCTGATCGTCGAGCTCGACGGGCCGGGCGTCGAGGTCGATCACCTCATCACCGCCGTCGAGGCGATCGCCATCCGCAACGGTTCGACCACCTGCCGCATCTCGCAGTCGGAGCAGGAGCGGCTGAGCTTCTGGGCCGGCCGCAAGGCGGCCTTTCCGGCGGTTGGCCGCGTCTCGCCGGATTATTACTGCATGGACGGCACCATCCCGCGCAAGGAGCTGCCGCGCGTGCTGGCCGGCATGCGCGAGCTGTCGGAGAAATATGGTCTCGGCGTCGCCAATGTCTTCCATGCCGGCGACGGCAATCTGCATCCGCTGATCCTTTACGACGCCAACGTGCCGGGCGAACTCGACAAGGCCGAAAGCTTTGGCGCCGACATATTGCGGCTCTGCGTCAAGGTCGGCGGCGTCCTGACCGGCGAACACGGCGTGGGCGTCGAGAAACGCGACCTGATGCCGGAAATGTTCAACCAGATCGACCTCGACCAGCAAATGCGCGTCAAATGCGCCTTCGATCCCAACCATCTGCTCAACCCGGGCAAGGTGTTCCCGCAGCTGCGCCGCTGCGCCGAACTCGGCCGCATGCACATTTCCGGCGGCAAGCTGCCGTTTCCGGACATTCCGAGGTTTTGAGGGTGACGGCGTCTCAGAATGGGGGTTCCTCTCCCCCGCTTCACGGGGGCGAGGAACCAGGGACAGCCATGACCATCTTCACTCCAACCACCTCGGCCGAAGTGCTGTCCACCGTCGCCTGGGCGGCGGCGGAGGGATCGCCGCTCGAAATCCTTGGTCATGGTTCTAAGCGCGGCATCGGCCGGCCGCAGCAGAGCGAACACACGCTCGACCTGTCGAAACTCACCGGCGTCACGCTCTACGAGCCGGCCGAACTGGTGCTGTCGGCCAAGGCCGGCACACCGCTGGCCGACATCGAAACGCTGCTGGCGCAAAACGGCCAGCAACTCGCCTTCGAGCCGATGGACTACGGCCCGCTGCTCGGGAGCGAACCTGGCAAAGGCACGATCGGCGGCGTGCTCGCCGCGAACCTGTCCGGCCCGCGCCGGCTGAAGGCGGGCGCGGCGCGTGATCATATCCTCGGCATCAATGCCGTCTCAGGCCGTGGCGAGGCCTTCAAGTCCGGTGGCCGCGTGGTCAAGAACGTCACCGGCTATGATCTGTCGAAGCTGATGGCCAACAGCTGGGGCACGCTGGCCGCGTTCACCGACGTCACCTTCAAGGTGCTGCCCGCTGCCGAGGCCGAGGTCACGCTCGCCATCCGTGGCCTGCTCGATGATGCCGCTGCCGCGGTCATGGCCCTCGCTCTAGGCTCCAGCGCGGAAGTATCGAGTGCCGCGCATCTGCCGGAGCGCATCGCCGCGCGCGTCGCCGGCGGTACACTCGGCAGCGAGGCCGCGACCCTGCTGCGCGTCGAGGGCTTTGGCCCCTCCGTCGCCTATCGCATCGCCGCGCTGAAAACGCTGCTCGGCAAGACCGGGCCGCTGCAGGAGATTGCCGGTGAGGCTTCGCGGCTGATCTGGCGCGATGTTCGTGATTGCAGGCCCTTCGCCGACAACAGCGAGAAACCTGTCTGGCGCGTGTCGATGGCGCCGGGAGAGGGCCACCAGATGGTCCTGACCCTGCGCATGCAGGCCGCCGTCAGCGCCTTCTATGACTGGCAGGGCGGGCTGGTGTGGTTGCGCATGGAAGCGGGCGACCCGGAAGCCGCGTTGCTGCGTGGGCTGTTGAGAAAACATGGCGGCGGCCATGCGACGCTGGTGCGCGCCGCACCCGCCCATCGTGCCGCCCTGCCGGTCTTCGAACCGCAGGCGCCGGCGCTTGCCGCACTCAGCCAGCGCCTGAAGCAGGAATTCGACCCGAAAAACATCCTCAATCCCGGCCGCATGGCTTAGGACCAGAACGCGATGCAGACCAATTTTTCAGCTGCCCAGCTTGCCGATCCGCATGTCGCGGACTCCGAAAAGATCCTGCGCAAATGCGTGCATTGCGGCTTCTGCACCGCCACCTGCCCGACCTATGTGACGCTTGGCAACGAGCTGGATTCGCCGCGCGGGCGCATCTACCTGATCAAGGACATGCTGGAGAACGGCCGTCCCGCCGACAAGGAGATCGTCACCCATGTCGACCGTTGCCTGTCGTGCCTTGCCTGCATGACCACCTGCCCGTCGGGCGTCAACTACATGCATCTGGTCGACCATGCCCGCGCGCACATCCAGGAGACTTACGAGCGGCCGCTGGTCGACCGCCTGATCCGCGCCATGCTGGCCTTCGTGCTGCCCTATCCCGCGCGTTTTCGCGCAGCACTCAGGTTGGCGAGGCTGGCCAAGCCGTTCATTGGCCTGTTCGAGAAGGTCCCGGCGCTGAAGCCGCTTGGCGCCATGCTCAAGCTCGCTCCGGCATCGATCCCGACGGCATCGCCGATGGCCTCGCCGGGCATCCATGCCGGGCAGGGGACCAAAAAGGGCCGCGTCGCCATCCTCACTGGCTGCGCGCAATCGGTGCTTGATCCCGCCATCAACGAAACGACGATTGCGCTGCTGACGCGGCTCGGCGTCGAGGTCGTGGTGCCGCCGGGCGAGGGCTGCTGCGGCGCGCTGGTGCATCACATGGGCCGCGAGCAGGCTGCGCTTGCCTCGGCCAGGCAAAATGTCGACGCCTGGACGCACGCCATCGAACAGGGCGGGCTCGATGCCATCGTCATCACCGCGTCGGGCTGCGGCACGACGATCAAGGACTATGGCTTCATGCTGCGCCTGGATCCGGCCTATGCCGACAAGGCCGCGCGCGTGTCGGCGCTGGCCAAGGACATCACCGAATATCTGGCCGGTCTCGACCTGCCTGAACCGGTGCGCAAGCCCGGCACCATCGTCGCCTATCATTCGGCCTGCTCGATGCAGCACGGCCAGAAGATCACCCGTCAGCCGAAGGAGCTGCTGGCCAAGGCCGGCTTCATTGTGCGCGAGCCGCGCGAGGGCCATCTGTGCTGCGGTTCGGCCGGCACCTACAACATCCTGCAGTCCGAGATTTCGGCCGGGCTGCGCGACCGCAAGGTGAAAAACATCGAGGCGACGGGGGCCTCTATCGTTGCCACCGGCAACATCGGCTGCATCACGCAGATCGCCTCGGCCGCAAAGCTGCCGGTGGTGCATACAATCAAGCTACTCGACTGGGCCTATGGCGGGCCGAAGCCGGAAGGCGTTCCGGAACAGAGCCTGATCGCCGCGGAGTAGGGCCCCGTCCCGGTGCCTATTCCGCCGCGAGCCTGTCGGCCGTGCCGTAGGTCGCCTCATAGAGCGCGCGCTGCCGGCTGAGCGCCACCATCGTGTTGCGCAGCAGGATCGCCACCGTGATCGGACCGACGCCGCCCGGCACCGGGGTGATCCAGGAGGCGACGTCCTTGACGCTCTCGGTGTCGACGTCGCCGACGATACGGCTCGCGCCATCGGGCCCGATCTCGGAATTGATGCCGATGTCGATAACGGCAGCGCCCGGCTTGACCATGTCGGCCTTGATCAGCCGCGGTTTGCCGACGGCGACGAACAGCGCATCGGCGCGACGCGCATGCGCGGCAACCGATCGCGTCATGTGGTGGCAGACCGTCACCGTCGCGCCTTCGCTCATCAGCAGGAAAGCGATCGGCTTGCCGACGATTTCGGAGTGGCCGACGATGACGACTTCCAGCCCCTTGAGATCGAGGCCGGTCTCCCTCAGCAGCTCGACCGAGGCGGCCGCCGTGCAGGGCGCGAGGTCGAGCTGGTTATAGACGATGTTGCCGATCGAGGCCGGATGCATGCCCTCGACATCCTTGAGCGGATGCACCGCCGCCTGCAGCGTCCTGACCGGGATATGCGCCGGCACCGGCCGCTGGATGATGATGCCGGTGACGCGCGGATCGGCGTTGAGGCCGTGGATGGCCGCTTCCAGTTCGCCCGATGTGATGGTGGCGGGAAAGCGCCGTTCCTCGAAATCGATACCGGCCAGTTGCGCCTTGGCGCGCTGGTTGCGCACATAGACTTCCACCGCCGCGGTGTCGCCGACGGTGATCGAGATCAGCTTGGGCGGAAAGCCCTCGGCTTTGGCGATCGCCGCATCCTCGCGCACGGCGGCGATGATGCGCTGGGCAACCGGCCCGCCCTTGAGATAGCGGCTGTCGTCGGACAGGGACATGGGTGAACTCTTTTGCTTTGATACCGCCGACATAGCAAAAGAACATCGGCAAGGGCAGCGCGAAAGCGAACCGTCATGGTTTTTGCGCGACGTGCCGACCAGGGAGTGTCTCGCTGACCTTAAGGCTCCGGTCGAAAACGGAAAGGGCAGCGCGGTTTCCCGTGCTGCCCTTCCTGACTGGCCGCATCCCCATACGGCCCGTCCCCCGTTATCTCCTAGACTGACCGCGAAAAGCGAGGTGCTTTGCCGGCCAAGTGATTCGCACCCGGAACTATATCACCTCGACCGTGGTTCCGACATTGACCCGTTCATAGAGGTCGACGACGTCCTCGTTGCGCATGCGGATGCAACCCGACGACACCGCGCCGCCGATCGTCCATGGCTGGTTGGTGCCGTGGATGCGATATTCGGTCGTGCCGATATAGAGCGCGCGTGCACCGAGCGGGTTCTCCATGCCGCCGGCCAGATAGGTCGGCAGGTAGCGGCCCTTGGCGGCCTCGCGCTTGATCATCTGCGCCGGCGGACGCCAGTCCGGCCACTCGCGCTTGTTGGTGATCTTGTGCGTGCCCGACCACTCGAAGCCGGGTTTGCCGGTGCCGACGCCGTAGCGCCGTGCCTTGCCGTTCTTCTCGACCAGAAAGAGGAAATTCTGCGTCGTGTCGATGACGATCGTGCCCGGCTTCTGCGGGCCGTCATAGGCGACTTCCTGCGGCAGGTAGATCGGGTTGATCTGCGGACGCATGACCATGCGCTTGGCCGGCGCCTGCACCGCCGCCGTCTGCACCCTGTCGGGCTGCCCCGGCTGCGCGTAGCGAAGGCGCGGTTGCTGCACGACCTGGCGGTTCTGGCGCACGATTCCGGGCGCATGGCCAAGCTGCAGCACCCAGGGCGCGGAAAGGTCGGGGCTCACCATCACCGGCGGCCTGTCGGCATAGCGGTCGCCGGCGGCTGAGGGCGTGACGCCGGCGGCAAACACAGCCGCGGCGCCGAGCACGGGAAACAGAACTGTCTTCATCGGGACGCACCTTGATCGTCTGATACAACCGGGTGGAAACGCCCCCGGTTCGGCGATCATTGGCGCGCAAGCAGCAACCGAAACATGAATCGGAATGCGTAAAATGCGTGCGTGTCAGTAAACCTTTCGGTGTGGTTACCGCCGGGTTCAGGAATCTGGTAAAGCCACGGTAAATGCAGCGCAAAGGCGCATTAACGAACGGATTTTTAGCTATGGAAAAGGAAAACACCGGCCTGCTGGCCGGTCCCGACGGTGTCGCGCGCTGCTTCTGGCACGGCAATCTGCCCGACTATCTGCACTACCACGACCACGAATGGGGCCGGCCCGTCGCCGACGACCGCAGGCTGTTCGAAAAGATCTGCCTCGAAGGTTTCCAGTCGGGCCTGTCGTGGCTGACCATCCTGCGCAAACGGGAGAATTTTCGCGACGCCTTCGCCAACTTCGAATTCGATCATGTCGCCGCCTTCACCGACAAGGACGTCGAGCGCCTGCTCGGCAATGCCGGCATCATCCGCCATCGCGGCAAGATCGTCTCGACCATCAACAACGCCAAACGCGCCCGCGAGATGGCCGATGAATTCGGCTCGCTGGCAGCCTGGTTCTGGAGGTTCGAACCCGGCAAGGACGAGCGGCCCGAAATCGTCGACCTCGCCCATCTGCGCGCCAACCCGACCACGGCGGTATCGGTTCGCTTTTCAAAGGAGCTGAAGAAGCGTGGCTGGAGCTTCGTCGGCCCGACCACGGTCTACGCCTTCATGCAGGCCATGGGCCTGGTCAACGACCATCTCGAGGGCTGTGTCTGCCGCAAGCAAGTCGAGAAGGAGCGGAAGGCTTTTAAAAGGCCGAAGTAACTCCCTTCTCCCCGTTCACCGGGCAATCGCATATGGCGCCGCCAGCCCCCCACTCCGGCCGCTGCGCGGCCACCTCTCCCCCATGTCCATGGGGGAGAGGACACCCAAGCCTTTCAAGGCTGCAACCTCGGCGGTTGGCATTTCCTCTTCCCCCCGAATGTGGGGGAGAGGTGGCTCGGCGAAGCCGAGACGGAGTGGGGGAGCGCCATATGCGATTGCCATGCCGTTCACGGGGAGAAGGTGCCGGCAGGCGGATGAGGGGCAGCGCGACGTTTCGTAGATTCGCGCTGCCCGCCGTCGCTGAACGTACATAGCTATCGTTGCAGCCGCTGGCGCTGACCCGTCTAAACTTCAGGTGCCGTTGGCGCTGGCCAGGAAAAGCCCGGCGACAATCGCCACCACCGTGGCCACGGTCGGGTAGATCACCAGCAGGCCGGTCATCAACGCGTCGCGCATGGATGGCCCGTTGCTGGTGTCGGCGGGTATGTCGAAGGGGCCGGCAGCCTGGCTGACCATTGTCTGAGCGTGGATGCCGGCTGGGCGCAGGCGCGCGGGCAATTCGCCGGCGATGGCCTGGAATCTTGCGGTGCTGGTCATGGCCCGAACCCCTTCGTGTCCGCGTGGTTATCGGCGGCGATTGTGTCGGCACGATGCCGCGCTCATGGCGGGATTGTTTCATTTTTGGTGCGGGTTGTTTCAGGGCGGTTCGGTTCGGTCTTCTCCCGGCAGGGAGAGGCAAGGCTGCAAACCCTTGCCGCACAAAGCTGCATCGGTTAGGACACGCGCGCTGCGGAAAATAGGAGATTTCCTACCGCACGAAGCCACGAAACACCGAGTACCCATCCCATGGCCGACAAATCGGAAAAGACGAAAGCGCGGCTGCCGCGCGGTTTTGCCGACCGCAGCGCTGAAGACATCCGCGCCGTCGAGAAGATGATGGCGACGATCCGCTCGGTCTATGAGCTCTACGGCTTCGAACCGGCCGACCAGCCGCTGATCGAATACACCGATGCGCTTGGAAAATTCCTGCCCGACCAGGACCGGCCGAACGAAGGCGTGTTCTCCTTCCAGGACGATGACGATCAATGGCTGTCGCTGCGCTATGACCTGACCGCGCCGACGGCGCGCTTTGTCGCCGAGAATTACGAGCGGCTGCCCAAGCCCTATCGCAGCTATCGCTCCGGCTGGGTATTCCGCAATGAGAAGCCCGGCCCCGGCCGCTTCCGCCAGTTCATGCAGTTCGACGCCGACACCATCGGCACGCCGGGCGTGGCCGCCGACGCCGAGATGGCGATGATGATGGCCGACGTCATGGAAGCGCTCGGCATCAAGCGCGGCGACTACGTCATCCGCGTCAACAACCGCAAGGTGCTTGACGGCGTGCTGGAGGCGATCGGCCTTGGCGGCGACGACAATGCCGGCCGCCGGCTGACGGTGCTGCGGGCGATCGACAAGCTGGACAAGCTCGGGCCCGAAGGCGTGCGGCTCCTGCTTGGACCGGGGCGCTGGGATGGCGGCAAGGAAGGCGAAGGCGACTTCGCCAAGGGCGGCGGGTTGAATGATTTGCAAGCCGAGGCGGTGCTTCTCGCGACGGCGAGGAATGAGCAGGCTGGCCAGGAGTCCAGCGTCAGCGCGAACGCGGTTTTCCAGGAAGGCGTTGGCGAACTCTCGACGATCGAATCCCTGGTGCGGGCCGCGGGATATGCCGAAGACCGTATTGCCATGGACCGTTCCGTCGTGCGTGGCCTCGAATACTACACAGGCCCGGTTTTCGAGGCCGAGCTGCTGGCCGAGATCCCCAATGAGGACGGCCAGATCGTGCGCTTCGGCTCGGTCGGCGGCGGCGGGCGCTATGATGGCCTGGTCTCGCGCTTTCGCGGCGAGCCGGTGCCGGCGACCGGTTTTTCGATCGGCGTTAGCAGGCTGATGACGGCGCTGAAGAACCTCGGCAAGCTCGACAGCGCCGACGTGATCGCGCCGGTCGTCGTGCTGGTGATGGACAGGGACACGACAAGCCTCGGCCGTTACCAGAAGATGGTGAGCGAGTTGCGCGGCGCCGGCATCCGTTCCGAGATGTATCTCGGCGGCGCCGGCATGAAGGCGCAGCTGAAATACGCCGACCGCCGCGGCTGCCCGGTCGCCATCATCCAGGGTGGCGACGAGCGCGCCAAGGGCGAGCTGCAGATCAAGGACCTGATCGAAGGCGCGCGCATGTCGGCCGAGATCACGGACAACGCCGAATGGCGCGCCGCGCGCCCGGCGCAGGTGACGGTGGCGGAAAGCGAACTGGTCGCCGAGGTGAAGAAGATCTTGGCGGCGCAGGCCGAGGAGAGGGCGCGTGGCAAGTAGAGGCCGCGTTCTGTCGCGCCCCCCCTCTGTCCGGCCGGACATCTCCCCCACGAGGGGGGAGATTGGCCGCTTCATCCGCCTCGCGTTTCTTGCAATGCAGGCGATTGGCGAAAGCCGTCGCGACTTTCGATCTCCCCCCTCGTGGGGGAGATGTCCGGCAGGACAGAGGGGGGCGCCGTAGAGCACCGACGTGCGGCCGACCCACTGGGCCCAAATCAGCGGATCGTGCGATACGGAGGCCAAATTGACCTCCCGCTACCCCGCAATATCAGCCGACATCATCAACCTCTTCGCCACGCGCAACACGCATGCGGTCGAGGTTGCCGTGCTGCAGCCGGCGGACCCGTTCCTCGACATGGCCGGCGAGGATCTGCGCAGGCGCATTTTCCTCACCGAAAGCGAGACCGGGCAGACGCTGTGCCTGCGGCCGGAATTCACCATTCCGGTCTGCCTCGATCACATCAGCTCGCAGGCCGGCACGCCGCGCCGCTATTCCTACCTCGGCGAGGTGTTTCGCCAGCGCCGCGAAGGCGGCAACGAGTTCTTCCAGGGCGGCATCGAGGATCTCGGCGACCGCGACACCGCTGAGGCCGATGCCCGCTCGCTGGCCGATGCGCATGCGCTGCTTGCCCTGGTGCTGCCTGGCCAGGCGCTGGCGATCACGCTCGGCGACCAGACCATTTTCGAGGCGGTGCTGGCCGCGCTTGGCCTGCCGCGCGGCTGGCGCATGCGTCTTGCCCGCGCCTTCGGCTCGGCGCCGATGCTGCAGGCCGCACTCGCCGACCTCGCCAACCCGCCGCGCAACGGCCAGCTCTCCGGCCCGGTCGCGGCTCTTGTCCTCGACGGCGATGTCGAAGGTCTTTCCGCGCATATCGCCGGTGGCATGGAGGCGGCCGGCCTGTCGGCCTCCGCCGGGCGCTCGCCGGCCGACATTGCGCGGCGGTTGATCGAGAAGGCCGAATTGCGCAGCGTGCGGCTGTCGAACGAGGCTTTTTCGGCGCTGAAGGTTTTTCTGGCGATCGACGTGCCGCTGGATGGCGCGGTCCAGGCGCTGGACGCCTTCGCCAGTGGTGCCGGGCTGTCGCTGGGCGCGGCGTTGGAGAAGTTCGCCGCCCGCGCCAAGGCGATCGAGGCGCACGGCCTGCCGGTCGGAACAATCCGCTACGATGCCGCCTTCGGCCGTCCGCTCGACTACTACACCGGCCTGGTCTTCGAGATCGCAGCGCAGAATGGCGACCGGCCGCTGGTCGGCGGCGGCCGCTATGACCGGCTGCTGACGTTGCTTGGCGCCAAGACGCCGATCCCCGGCGTCGGCTTTTCCGTCTGGCTCGACCGCATAGAAGCCTTGCGGGAGACGGCGCCATGATCACGCTGGCGATCCCGTCGAAAGGCCGCCTCAAGGAGCAGGCGCTGGAGGTGCTGGCCAAGGCCGGGTTCGCCGTCAGCCTGCCCGGCGACGAGCGCGCCTACCGCGCCCGCATCGAAGGCGCGGAAAGCATCGAAGTGGCGTTCCTGTCGGCATCCGAGATTGCTGGCGAGATCGGCCAGGGCGCGGTCGATCTCGGCATCACCGGCGAAGACCTGGTGCGCGAGAACCTCGCCGACTGGGAGGCCCGCGCCGAAATCGTAGCCCGTCTCGGCTTCGGCAGTGCCGATGTGGTGGTCGCTGTGCCTGAGATCTGGCTCGACGTCGACACCATGGCCGATCTCGATGACGTCGCCGCCGATTTCCGCCAGCGGCATGGCAGGCGGCTGCGCATCGCCACCAAATACTGGCGGTTGACGCAGCAATTCTTCTCGCAAAAACACGGCATCCAGGTCTATCGCATCGTCGAGAGCCTCGGCGCCACCGAAGGCGCGCCGGCCGCGGGGCTGGCCGATGTCATCGTCGACATCACCACCACAGGCTCGACGCTGCGCGCCAATCATCTCAAGGTGCTGGGCGACGGCCTCGTCCTGAAGTCGCAGGCCTGCCTCGTGGCGTCGAGGAAGACGCGCGCGGCGGCGGATGAAGCAATGTTGCGCGACATCGCCGCGAAGATGGCAGCGGCCGTAGGGTAGCGGTGGGGGCTTCCTGCCCGCCACAGCGCTCCGAACTCAGGTTGATAATTGGCCTGACGATGGCCGGTCCGGCGGTGTCGGCAGCCTTTGTGCCGGGAGCTTTTCATTGACATGTGAGGGCAGTTATGCTACCGATTTGGGCATGGTGCTGATCCGCGCCACTGACCCGCCGCGAGGCGGGTTTTTCGTTTGATGCTTCCTCAACCCAACGCGCCGGCGAAGGCTCCGAAGAAAACCCGTTAACCCGGATTCGTTGCGCTGCCCCATACCATCGACGGGATTTTCACCACTCCCTCAGGCTGATAGGCTCGCCCCATCCTGGAGGAGACAGCGATGCCGATCAATCTCGACGAGCTGAAGAATGCCACCAATCTGCGCGGGCGTGGATCGCGCGGTGGCGCTGTCTTCGTGGCGCCCGTCGATGGCAAGGCGCATGTCTCGGGCGAGCGCAGCGTGCCGCTGCTCGACAAGACCATACCGGCGCTGTTTTCCGACACCGCCAGCAAATACGCCACGCTCGATGCCGCCGTCTTCGTCGACCAGGACAAGCGCTTCACCTGGAGCGAACTGTCGGACACGGTCGACGCGCTGGCCGCCGGCTTCCTGGCGCTCGGCCTGCAAAAGGGCGATCGCGTCGGCATCTGGTCGCCCAACCGCTGGGAATGGCTGGTGACGCAGTTCGCCACCGCCCGCATCGGCCTGATTCTGGTCAACATCAATCCGGCCTATCGGCTGACCGAGCTCGACTATGCCTTGAACAAGGTCGGCTGCAAGGCGCTGGTCACGGCGGCCAAATTCAAGACCTCCGATTATCTCGGCATGATCGAGACGCTGGCGCCGGAGATCGCGACGGCGACACCGGGCAAGCTCAAGGCAAAGAAATTGCCTGCGCTGAAGATCGTCATCCGCATGGGCGACGAGAACTCGCCCGGCATGTTCAATTTCGGCGATGTGCTGGCCATGGCCGGGCGCGACGAGCATGACAGCCTCGACCGCATCTCGGAGGGGCTGAAGCCCGGCGACGCCATCAACATTCAGTTCACGTCGGGCACCACGGGAGCGCCCAAGGGCGCGACGCTGACCCACAACAACATCGTCAACAACGGCAATTTCGTCACCTCGGCGATCAGGCTGACCGTCGACGACCGGCTGTGCATCCCGGTGCCGCTCTATCATTGCTTCGGCATGTCGATGGGCACGATGGGCTGCGTGTCGAAGGGCGCGACGATGGTTTTCCCGGGCGAGGGCTTCGATGCCGGCGCCACGCTGAAGGCAGTGGCGCAGGAGCGCTGCACCGGGCTCTATGGCGTGCCGACCATGTTCGTAGCACTCCTCGACCATCCGGATTTCGCGTCCTTCGATCTCACCAGCCTGCGCACCGGCATCATGGCCGGCTCGCCATGCCCGATCGAGGTGATGAAGAAGGTGGTGTCGCTGATGCATATGGAGGAAGTGACCATCGCCTACGGCATGACCGAGACCAGCCCGGTGTCGTTCCAGAGCGGCGTCGACGACCCGCTGGAAAAGCGCGTCTCGACGGTCGGGCGCATCCACCCGCATGTCGAGGTCAAGGCGGTCGATGCCGATGGCTTGATCGTCGCCGTCGGCGCGCCGGGCGAGCTGTGCACGCGCGGCTATTCCGTGATGAAGGGCTATTGGGACGACGAGGAGAAGACCCGCGAGGCGATCGACACCGATGGCTGGATGCACACCGGCGACCTCGCCACCATCGATGCCGAGGGCTATTGCAACATCGTCGGCCGGGTCAAGGACATGGTCATCCGCGGCGGCGAGAACGTCTATCCGCGCGAGGTCGAAGAATTTTTGTACCGCCATCCCAAGGTCAGGGAAGTGCAGGTGTTCGGCATCCCCGACGCCAAATATGGCGAGGAGCTGTGCGCCTGGATCGTTCTTAAGCCCGGCCAGATCGCCACCGAGCAGGAGATCAAGACCTTCTGCGCCGGCCAGATCGCCCACTACAAGATCCCCCGCTACATCCGCTTCCGCAGCGAATTGCCGATGACGGTGACCGGTAAACCGCAGAAATTCCTGATGCGCGAGGCGATGGTCGAGGAACTGGGGCTGGTGACGCAGAAGACGGCTTGAGGGGCCAGCTTCGTCCTGCGGCTGGGGTGATTTGCGCCAAAGGCCATCCATGAACAGTGCTCGAATGACTGCAATGGAGCCGGAAGCAGTAGGTCCGCTTGTGGTGCAGGGAAGAACGACTGAGGACGTCGATGCAGAGGAGCCTAGCCCTTTTCCCTGGCGTCATTCTCAGCAGAATCTAAATTCGGTCGTTCGCTTCCTTGCTTCTCAACATTGTAGACGCGAACGTGCCCTTCGAGGCCTTTGAACTGGCGCGTACCGAGGTCAACGATCGGCATGTTGCCAGGCAAATGGCGCGCCACGGAATAATCGATAAGGATTTGTCGATCTTCAGCGGACGAACACAGCCTCGATGCCAAGTTCACGACATTGCCAATTGCAGTGTAGTCAGCGCGGGCCTCATAGCCAATTCGACCCACCGTTGCCCACCCCATAGCGAGACCCATGCCGAAGCCAATCTCATAACCACGCTGCCGCCAACCAGATATGAGCTCTTGTGTGGAATCCTGCATGTCGACAGCCATTTTTACGGCATGAAGCGCCGGCTCTTCACATGGAACCGGAGCGTTGACGAGAATCATCAATCCATCCGCCGAAAAACTAGTCAGCGTTGCTTCATACTTGGTGATGATCGCGCCGAGCGCCTCATAGTACTCACGCAGGACCTGCATGAGGTTCTCAGGCTCGGCGTGCGCTGAAAATGCAGTAAAGCCACGCAAGTCGCTAAAAACAGCGACTACTTCTGCGCGCTGTCCAGCGAGCATTCGCTCGTCACCGGCCTTCTCTACGAGTTCCGCAACCTGTGGTGCAAGGAAGCGCTTCAACCGCGTCAGTCGCTCCGCGCGGTCCCGCGATGTGGCAAGTTCCTGCGCCATTTGGTTGAACCGAGCAGCCAACCGCTCAAGTTCGTCTCCAGTGGAGATGTTGATCCGGTGATCGAACTGTCCAGCACCGATCTTGAGGGCGCCCTCCTCCAACAGGAGGATAGGCCCGCTCATCCGTCTGGCAAGCCAATATGCGAGCACCGCCGCAAGGACTGTGGCGAGGAACAACAACCCGCCGGTCCGCCACAATGAAGCGTATAGAGGCGCAAAAGCCTCTGCCTGCGACTGCTCGACAATTACCATCCAGCCGGCCGCGGTAACCGGCGCGCCAACAGTCACAACGCGTTCATTCTCGGCGTTGCGGCTTGCAATCGCAGTGCCGCCTGCGGCAGCGATCGCATCCCGCAATTCGCGCAGGGCCAACGCTGCTTTCTCGTCGGCGCCCTGCATCACTTTGCTGATCGCGGGGTGAGCGATGAGGCGGCCGGCCTGGTCGATGACAAATCCCCGGCCGCTGCGGCCCACGCGGATTTCGGAAACGATGAGCCAGATAGGCTTCAGACTGATTTCGGCGATGACCGAGTTGGCGATGACTAAATTGTCGTAACTGGCCATCGCCATGGTTACGGAGGGTTCGGAACCCGGGCGATAAATGACTGGGCCGTACCAGACCTTCGCCGTCCTGACGCCCACGACAGCGGGATCGCCTGAGCGATCCGCCCCGCTTTCTGTCCTGTTTTTGCCAGTGCGAGAGATGTGCAGCCGCTCCGCGCCAGTACCGTCGACAATACTGATGCTGAGGATACCCGGGACCTGGTGCATCGCTCGTACGGCAAGAAGCCGAAGCTGTTTCACGCTGGCCATATTCGACCCTTCCGGGGGGATCGTCGAGCCGAGCGAAAGCTGGATGCTGTCAAGAAAGCTCTCAATTTTGTCGGCCGCCGATGTTGCCTCGGACTGCAGCAGGGCACTGAGGATCGCATGCTGGTCGACATAGCTGAACGACGTGTTGCTGATGCCACCGGCAGCCATCGGAAAAATGGCCGCCGCGAACAAGACTAAGAAATACTTCTGAAATAGCGATCGACGCATGGATGCGGCTTTGAGATTGGAGGAAGGTCTCCCACGTGATGCGACCCGACCATAGGTCGCGACAGCTCAGTCCCAGAAAGGTAACCTAAATTATTGCGTCTTGGTATGGGCTGAGCCGTTCCCACTCATGGTCGCGTCTCGTGCCTTCCATTGGGGTTTGGATAAAGGAATGTTTCCCGGATCGGGGAGAGTCGCAATCACGACCCTCAGCTTGATGGTGTCCGCTTCAGGGCAACGACGAACTTTGCCTGTTAGGCCGAAATCGGCGCGAAGTTGCCGTTCGCGTGACGGAAGAGATACGCCTGTTTTGGGCGGCAAATCTTAATGGATCTACCAATCATCTCAGGCGCGGGCCAGAGCCCGCGCCTTTCGTACTCAGCCTCCCAAACCTCAATCCATCTCAAACACCCGCGCCTTGGCAACCACGCCCGCAATAGCGCCGCCGATCAACGGTGCCACGATGAACAGCCAGAGCTGGCCGATCGCGGCAGCGCCGGAGAACAGCGCCGGGCCGATCGGGCCGGGTTGAGCGACGTGCCGGTCACCGGGATGATGGCGAAGGCCGGCCAGCGTCAGGCCGAGCCCCGCGAAGGCCGTCGAGTGCTTTTCAGCGGTGACGCCGAGGATCACGGTGGCGAAGGTGACGGTGCCGATCACAGGAAGGCCGAGCTGACGCCCCATTTCGCCACGTCCCAGCCGCGCGTGGCCAATAAGGCCGCACCATGTAGTTCCAGCCGGCCACCATCGGTAGGCAATTGGCAACCTTGCCATCGCATCCTCCTCCTGACGACTCAGAATCGATGATGCACCGGTCCGGGACTGCACACCTAGCTAGATCGTTGACGTTCGCTCGCACCGGTGCACTCACTCGGGGTAGCCCCCAACGTCCTCCGGCCCCGGCTTGTTGAAAAGGATAAATGCCAGGGGATTGCCGGGCTCGGACATTGCATCGCTGCGCAGGCCCGATATCTCTCCAGCCACGCCGCTTGCGTACTCCGCAACCACTTCGCCGAAGCTATCGCGCTGTATGGCCACCTTCTGTCCGGCTTCGACCTTGTCGTTGAGCTTCACCAGATGCTCGACGAGCCCGCCGGCGGTAGCCAGGATCGGGAACGCACTGTTGCCGACAAAGACGTCCACGTCCTTGCCCGTACGTCCCATCGGGCCGGCAACGATGCCGTGATGCTTGAGGACGTTCATCGTGCCTTCCACGAACAGGGAGATCATCTCGAGGTCCAGGACACGTGCGGCGCCGATCTCCGGACAAAAGGACGGAATGCCGGCGTCGATGAATGCGTTGTGCAGGACACTGGGATACACATGATTGTCGAAGATCTGGCCGACCGGGTAAAGCTCCAGCATTGCCTTGATCTCGGGCACATCCATGCCGCCAATATTGAAGGCCGCGACATCGAATCCCGTTGTCCCGGTATGGAAATCGATCGCGAAGTCGGCGTTCGGCCGGAGCAGCCGGTTGAACAGGAGCCCTGCTTGCCGGCTGGCCGCGGTGACACCGTTCTCGTTCCCGGGCCATTCCCGATTCATATCGATCAAGTCAGTGCCCCTGCCGAAATTGGGCCATCTGCGCTGCATGCCTTCCATGGCCGGGCGGGAGACGTCCGTGACCGCCATCACGGTGCCCGACATCTGCGCCGGGTCGAGCTGGTTCAGCACGGTCTGGACCGTATGCACAGAACTCATCTCGTCGCCATGCACGCCACTGACCAGCACGCCGCGCTTGCCCGGCTTTGCTCCCTTGGCGACGGTCACGGACACATACCAATGCTGTCCGGTGGGCATCTCCACGCCCTGGAAATACAGAAGGTGCTTCTTGCCGGGTTCCAGGTCGTTGACGTCGAGCGTGCTGACGACTTTCTTCCCCTGGATCACATCGCCGACATAAATCGTCGCCGATGGCGCACTCGCTGCCGGCGCGGACGAGGAAGTCGCCGAATCCTCGGCGTTCGCGGAGCCGGCGTTGGCCGCCAAGGCGGCCGCGGCGCCGACCGTTGCAATGGATGCCATTATAAGGTCGCGGCGATCAATGCCCTTTGCAGATTTGTCCGACATGATGGGGCCTTTTTGCAGAAAATCCCCCGCGACTTCAAAATACGGGTATGCCGCCGAACACGCAAGCTTGCATGATTTCTGTGCCGTAAGCACAGGATGCTTGCTGTGTGCGGCATAACAAGGAGAGCTGTGTCGACATCGTCATGGTCGGCGTCGAAGTCCCCGGGTCGCGTTCGGCTGCTTCTTAGGCGAAGACCATCCAGACCCCGGCCTGCTTAGAAGCTAGTCCCTTGACAATACGCTTTTCGAGGAACTGATTCCACGGAAACCAAAGCAACGTCACGGAGAGTTCCATGCCTCGTCCCTTGTTTGCTTGCCTGGGTCTCGTTCTCAGTCTTGTCGTGCCCCTGGCTCTGCCGGTGCCAGCCCATGCCGTCACGATCAACATCAATATCGGCACCAGCCTCAACAATGGCCGAGCGATCACATGCCGAGACGGCGAGAGGCTGCTGCGCAGCCGTGGTTTTTGGGACATCCGGCGAGTGGATTGCCGCGGGCGCCTTTTCACCTATCGGGCACGCCGCGCCACCGGTCTGTTTGAAATCGGGTTGAACGCGCGCAATGGCCGTGTCGTAGACCTGCGCCGCATCAGGCGGTGACCTTGTCGCGGGTCCGGCCGCCGCGGCAGGACCGTCGCATTTCGACCCATTGCGGTCTTTCAGTTGCGAGCGTCGCATGACGCGACCTGACCCCAAGCGGCTGTTCGCTCGACGCCCGTGACCCCCAAGCGGACCTTTAGCAATGACGCTTAGTTCGCCGGCTGCGCCTCTGGGAAACTTCCATGTGCCGTCCAGAACCTCCGTGCGTGGCCGATAGAGCCGCACCATGTAGTTCCAGCCGGCCACCATCGGCAGGCAACCTTGCCATCGCATCCTCCTCCTGACGACTCAGAACCGATGATGCACCCTTACAGTCCGGGACTGCACACCTAGTACGGTCAAGCCGTAGGTGCCGCGCCGCGCCGCTCGAGCGCGGTCTTGCGGATGATTTCCGCGATCTCCGGGCTGCTGCTGCACAGCATCTGGAAATCCGCCGCGTGCAGCGACAGGAGTGAGACCACCGTTGCGGCGCTGACGGTCGCCGAACGCGGTTCGCCGCTGATCAGCGCCATCTCGCCGAAGAAGGCGCCAGGGCCAAGCTCCACCGGGTTCGGCAACGCGACGCTGACGCGCCCCTCCACGACGAAGAACATCTGATCACCGGTCTCGCCATTGCGGCAGATCACGGCGCCCGCCGGCACGATGCGAGGTCTTAACGCGCGCACGATCTCGACTAGCGCGGCCGGACCGAGCTTCTGAAACAACGGCACGGCGGTGACCATTTGCCAATTACGGACGAAATCCTCACGCCGAACTTCTTGATAGAAGCCGGTGGCAAGAATGCCAGCCCAGAGCGCGAAGATGCCGATGCCGCTCATCATGACCACCCCGGCAAGGACGCGACCGGCGAAGCTTTGCGGAATAGCGTCGCCATAGCCGGTGGTGGACAGCGTGACCACCGCCCACCACATTGCCTGGGGAATGCTGCCGAACTTTTCCGGTTGGATGTCGCGCTCGATGACATAGGCCGCGAGCGCGACACCGAACAGAACGATGCCGAACACCGTGGTGACGCCGATCAGGTTGCGCGCTTCGTTGGTCAGGACCCTGCCCAGCAGCGGGAAGAAAGTCGAGTCGCGCAGCGGTTTCAGCAGCCAGACAGCACAGTAGAGGCTCCGGTCGGGCGTGCCGACGAGCAGAAATGCGGCGAGTGGAACCAAAACCGCGAGCACATCAATGGCGATTGCCGGCGGCCTGTCCCGAACGTCTCCCGCCCGGCGCGTGAGCAGCGTCTCGGCCAGCTGCAGGAGATAGGCGCCCCAAATGACCGCGAGCACGGCAGTCAGAGCCAGTCTGCTTCGTCCGGACATGTCCGGTGTCGTGAGCGTAGCCACCGCCACAAGCCCAGCCGCAGCCAGCAGCGCGTTGAGCGGCGCGTAAATTCTTAAGAAAGGCAGTGCCGACATTCTATCCCCACGAGCCGCTACTACCCTGCAAAATTGGATGCCTTCAAGGCAAGCGCAAAGATGCTTGCTGTCGCTGCGATGTGCTTCACCAACGGTGACTCAGATGTCCGGGATTGCTTCGTGACCGAACGTGAACAGACAGGCCACAACCCACGAGAATGACCGATCCGGAAAATCGTAATAGGTTCCGCGAAGGTCAGCTTCGGAGAAAAGGCGACATGGGATCGCGACGGGAAAACTGAAATACTGGACCGTTTTCACTCGAGCCCGATCCACACAAAGCCGTCCTGCTTTCGGCAGGGATATACGATCAGCTTTGCGCGGTTTTTCGAAATGTCACCCGCGACTTCATAGCCCGGCGCAGTACCATCCTGCTGCAGCCGCGCCCACCCCCTGATTTCGCCAGTAGACAGGTCGAAACAACTCTGATGCCAGCGGCAGACCAAGCCAAGATCTGCGGTGATCGTGCTCTCCATGTGTGGGAGCTTCAGCTTTTCGGCCTGAGCGGAACTTCGGCGCTCGTAGAGCGGCAGATGAAGATGCGGGCAGGCATTGTTGAAGGCGCAATAGCTATCGGATCCGCGAACGACGACGATGTCGTAATCTTCAAAATCGAGAATCCGGCGTTCGTGGGGCTGAAGCTCGTCTTCGGCAAAAGCGCGAACCCACCTCCTCCCGCCGTGACGGATGGTTTCGCGAAGCCCCTTGGCATTCAGCTCGGCGTCAATTTCGGGCTTCAGCCTGACTATTTCGAACAGGCTTGTGCGCTCGCCGATACCGCGAAGGCGTACCCTGACGAAATCGCCGATTTCTACCTTGTCGGCGATCTGGTCGCGGAGGGCCTCGGATATCAGCAATCGCGTACCGGCATCTTTGTTGGCGGCCTCGACACGGCTGGCCAGATTTACAACGTCGCCGATGGCCGTGAGACGTTCGTTTCCAGCAAAACCCAAGGTGCCGATGACGGCTTCGCCATAGTTGAGGCCGATACGAATATCGAAATCGATGCCATACATCGAGGCAAAGAACGGCTTCAGACGATCGACTGTGGCGAGGGTCTGAAGTGCGGCGTTCACGGCGCGGAGCGGAGCGTCGGGCTGGTCATCGATACCGAATATTGCCATAAGCCCATCGCCGATCAGTTTGTCGATGAAACCGCCATTTTGCTCGATGATGTCGCCGACCTGGGCGAAGTAGCGATTGAGCAGATACATCACGTCGTAGGGCGAAAGCCGCTCCGACAGCGCTGTGAAATCCACAATGTCGCTGAAGAAGACCGCAACATGCTTTGCTTCGCCGCAGCGCGTCGCGGCGGAAGCGCCAAGCTGGCTGGTGATCATCATGTCGGTTTCGTCTAGCACCAGCCGTCGGATGCGAAGCTCGCCTTCCGGCCTGAGCTGACAGGCCAGCCGAACCTCATCGGCCAATCTCAACCGGTTCGCCATCAGGGTTTCGTCCGGATTCCGGTCCGGGCAAGCCTCAAGGCCATCGAGAACCCAAACGCGGCATGTCGAGCATTTCGCCCTGCCGCCGCATGCGTGGGCAAATGGCACGCCCGATCTGAGAGCCGCCTCAAGCAAGGTCTCATCTGCGGCCACGTCGAAATCCGCTCTGTCGGGTAAAGCGGTTACTTTGGTCATATCACCGAACACAGGTCCGTCGCGCTAATTGGCTTGCCAGTATAGCACCAATCGGCTGAGGTCATAGAATCGTGCAAAATCTGGGCACTGACGAAGCCGAAATGGTTTCGTTGCGGGGACCGGACCAAGTTCGCCCCCATTGGCCGCTATGAGGCGCGAAGTTGCCGTTCGCGTCACGGAAGAGATACGCCTGTTCTGGGTGGCAAATCTTAATGGATCCACCAATCATCCCAGGCGCGGGCCAGAGCCCGCGCCTTTCGTACTCAGCCTTCCAACCTCAATCCTTCTCGAACACCCGCGCCTTGGCGACCACGCCCGCAATCGCGCCGCCGATCAGTGGGGCGACGATGAACAGCCAGAGCTGGCCGATCGCGGCAGCGCCGGAAAACAGCGCCGGGCCGATCGAGCGGGCCGGGTTGAGCGACGTGCCGGTGACCGGGATGATGGCGAAGTGCAGGCCGGCCAGCGTCAGGCCGATGACCAGCCCGGCGAAGGCCGTCGAGTGCTTTTCAGCGGTCACGCCCAGGATCACGGTGACGAAGGTGAAGGTGCCGATCAGTTCCCACAGGAAGGCCGAGCTGACGCCCCATTTCGCTACGTCCCAGCCATTGGCGCCGAAGCCGCCAGTGTGTCCGCCGGTCTGGCCGGAAACGATGATCCACAGCGCCAGCGAGGCGAGGATGGCTCCGATGATCTGCGCGATCCAGTAGGGGATGACGTCCTTGGCCGGCAGCCGGCCGGCAAGGAAGACACCGAGCGTCACCGCCGGATTGAGATGCGCGCCCGAGATCGGGCCGATCGCATAGGCCGCCGCGATCAGGCCGATGCCGAACGCCAGACCGATGCCTTCCTGGCCGAGCGGCAGCGCGCCGCCGAAGCTGCCCGTCACCACAGAAGCCGTACCGATGAACACCAACAGAAATGTGCCTAGAACTTCCGCCAGATAAGTCTTCATTGCCCTCTCCTCGTAGCGATCCGCCGGTCCACGTTTTCCGCGCCGCGAATCATGCCGGCAAGAGTATTCTCAACGCAAAAACTTGGAAAGCAGCGCAGTTGCGCCAGATCGCGTGCTTGCGCGCGCCAGTTATGAACATTAGAGATCTGTCATCTATTGATCGATCTGCTGTTGCCGGCCAGGGACATTTACTGTGCGCCCGGATTCGACGGCCTCGGTTGGGAGCCTCATCGTCGCGGTGCGGAAGCGGGGTTCAATCCGGACCCAAAAGGCTCTAAGAGCAGGCCCGGAGATCATGTGCTCGATTTGATGGAATGACGAATGCGACTGGGCGGACGGCTGGCGGCAGCCATAGAAGTGCTGGAGGATATCGGCCGGCGTCACCGGCCGGTTGCCGACGCGCTGAAGGATTGGGGCCTGTCGCATCGCTTCGCCGGCGGCGGTGACCGCGCGGCGATCGGCAACATCGTCTATGACGCTTTGCGCCGCAAGCGTTCCGCCGGCTGGCTTTTGGGAGACGACACAGCACGCGCGATCGGCTTCGGTGCGCTGCTGCTCGAATGGGGCCAGACGGCGCAGTCGCTCAACGGGGCCCTCGACGGCGACAAGTTCGCGCCGCCGCTGCTGACTGCACCCGAGCTTGAGGCAATCGCCGAGCGCCGGCTGGCCGACGCGCCGGACGCGGTGCGGGCGGATGTTCCCGACTGGTGCGCGCCGCTTTTCGAGAAAACCTTCGGCGCGGCCTGGATCGACGAGGGTGCGGCGCTGGCGACGCGCCCGCCGCTCGATCTCAGGGTCAACACGCTGCAGGCCAACCGCGACAAGGTGCTGGCCGAACTGACGGGAACCGGCGCGAAACCCGCGGCAATAGCGCCGCAGGGCATCCGCATTCCGCCGATCGATGGCGACGGCAGGCATCCCAACGTGCAGGCCGAGCCGGCCTTCCAGAAAGGCTGGTTCGAGGTCCAGGACGAGGGCTCGCAAGTGGCGGCCGCCCTTGCCGGGGCCGAGGCCGGCATGCAGGTGCTCGACTTCTGCGCCGGCGCCGGCGGCAAGACGCTGGCGCTGTCGGCCGCGATGGGCAACCGTGGTCAGATCTTTGCCCACGACGCCGAAAAGGCGCGGCTGGCGCCGATCTTCGACCGCATCCGCCGTTCGGAAAACCGCAATGTCCAGGTCGTCACCAAGCCGGCCGAACTTGCCCCGCTGGCGGGCCACATGGACATCGTGCTGGTCGACGCGCCGTGCACCGGCAGCGGCACCTGGCGGCGCCGCCCCGATGCCAAATGGCGGCTGACGCAGCGGCAGCTCGACGCCCGCAAGGCCGAGCAGTCGGCGATCCTCGAGGCAGCCAAAACCTATGTCAAGCCAGGCGGCCTGCTGGTCTACATCACCTGCTCGGTGTTCGACGAGGAGAATGGCGAGCAGGTCGCGGCGTTCCGGGAGCGCAACAGCGGCTTTGTCCCGCTCGATCACCGAGCGCTCTGGGACAGCCGTTTTCCCGGCCATGCGGCGGCCGCGCGGATCGGTCCGGCCGGCGACATCTCGCTGTCGCCGGCACTGAGCGGCACTGACGGGTTCTACTTCTGCGCCATGCGCAGGTCGGCCTGAACCCCACTGGACATCGCCAATCCTTGGTGAATGCCTGCCCCAGCCGGCGGGCGAGGCCGATGTTGCAGTGCAGCAAAAGCATTTGCCTGCCGCCCATGCCTCTGCAATAAGCTTATCCGCATAACGGAAGGCAGCGGCCATGGCAGCAAAGATCGTACCCGCCCCGGACTATGAGGATCGCGTCAGAACCTCCTTCGCGCGCCAGAAGGCCATGGCCACTATCGGCGCCGAACTGACGCTGGTGACGCCGGGCATCATCGAGATCGAGATGCCCTATTCGGCGGCACTGACCCAGCAGCATGGCTTCCTGCATGCCGGCGTCATTTCGACGGCGCTGGACTCGGCCTGTGGCTATGCCGCCTTCTCGCTGATGCCGGAAAACTCCGGCGTGCTGACCATCGAGTTCAAGGTCAACTTGCTGGCGCCGGGCAGGGGCGAGCGCTTCCTGTTCCGCGGCTCGGTGACCAAGCCCGGCCGCACCATCATCGTCGCCGATGGCCAGGCCTATGCCTTCGCCGCCGACGGCGAGGCCAAGCTCATCGCCACCATGACCGGCACGATGATGACGGTGGTCGGGCGTGATGGCATAGAGGGCTGATCCAATGGGCAACATTGTGCGACTTGGGGGCAAGGACGTCCTCTTCGTCATGGCGGCGCAAGCCGAATACGGCCCACACCTGAAGCGATTGTTCGCACCTTTCATGACCGGCGTCGGGCCGGTCGAGGCCGGGGTCAGGCTCGGCGCCGAACTCTCCTGGCTGAAGTCGCAAAAGGCCCTGCCGGACCTCGTCGTCTCGCTCGGTTCTGCCGGCAGCCGGACGCTGGAGCAGACGGAAGTCTACCAGGCCGTCTCGGTCAGCTACCGCGACATCGACGCCTCGCCGTTGGGCTTCGAGAAGGGCGCGACGCCGTTCCTCGACGTGCCGGTGACCGTTCCGCTGCCGTTCCGCATTCCCGACATCAAGGAGGCGACGCTGTCGACCGGCGGCGCGATCATCACCGGCACTGCCTATGACGCGATTGCAGCCGACATGGTCGACATGGAGACCTTCGCTTGCCTGCGCGCCTGCCAGTTGTTCGACATCCCGCTGGTCGGGCTGCGCGGCATTTCCGACGGCGCGGCGGACCTCAGGCACGTCGGCGACTGGACCGAATATCTGCACGTCATCGACGAGAAGCTGGCCGGAGCGGTCGGGCTGCTGGAACAGGCGATCGGCGATGGCTTGCTGGGCGCGCCTGACCGCACATAGCGTCAAGCCGCCAGGCTCGCCGGATCGCCGAAATCGATGCGCGAAATGCGCCCGCGCACGGCGCCGTTCGCATCGACATAGTCGATTGCTCCCGGCGAATGATCGAGTTTCCAGGAGCCGGTGGGGCCATCTTTCCATTCGACCTTGTAGCCGTCGTCGAGCAGCGTCCAAAGCCCATGGAAAAGGGTGCCATCCGGCAGCAGCATATGCGCCCGGTCCTCGTTTTCGTAGTGGATGAAGGCGTCCTTGCCGCCCATGTCGATGACATGCGTGGTGCCGATCATGATAACGGCCAGTGTGTTCCTGTCGAGAATTGTCATGGTCCCTGTCCACGTGCTTGAGTTCGAAAGAGCCTCGAAGTATCGTCAAGTATCTTGACTATATGGAGTTTGGATAAAATGGTCAAGGAGCTTGACGAAAAAACCGAGACACTGCCCGATCACGTCGGCTGGCGGCTGTGGCAGGCAAGCCGTGCCTGGCAGGCCGAATTCGCCGCCGCGATGCGGGCCGCCGGTTACGGCTGGTTCACCGAAGCGCGCGCCGGGCTGCTTGGACACATCGCCAGGAACGGCGTGCGCCAGTCGGCGTTGATCGAACGCTCGGCAATCTCCAAGCAGGCGATCCAGCAATTGCTCGACGGCCTCGAGGCGGAAGGCGTCGTCGAGCGCCTGCCCGATCCGCTGGATGGCCGCGGCAAGCTGGTGCGCTATACGCGCAAGGGGCTGGACGCCTTGCGCGACGGCGATCGGGTCAAGATGGAGATCGAGCGGCGCTATATCGGTCGCATTGGCGAGGAGCGGTTCACCGCGCTGATGGGCGCTTTGCGGGCGCTTGCGGCCGGACAGGCCGCGGCAACGGATGAAGACGCCGGCACCAAGGTGAAGTCGTGGGATCGAAGTGACGGCAGGGCCTAGCAACCCATTGCATCGACTCATTTCTTTCTCTAAACGCTCGCCATGAAAACAGCCAATCATCCCGACACCGTCCTGATTGTCGATTTCGGCAGCCAGTTTACCCAGCTCATCGCCCGCCGCATCCGCGAGGCCGGCGTGTTTTCCGAGATCGTGCCGTTCCAGTCGGCCGAAGCGGCGTTCAAGCGCATCAATCCGAAAGCCGTCATCCTGTCCGGCGGTCCGGCCTCGACCAGCGATATCGGCAGCCCGCGCGCGCCGCAGATCGTCTTCGACGCCGGCGTACCGGTGCTCGGCATCTGCTATGGCCAGATGGCCATGTGCGTGCAGATGGGTGGCGTCGCCGAAAGCTCGGACTATCGCGAATTCGGCCGCGCCTTCGTCGAGATCGAGAAGGACAGCCCGCTGTTCGAGGGCCTGTGGGCGCCGGGCCAGCGCCACCAGGTGTGGATGAGCCATGGCGACCGCGTCATCTCCCTGCCCAAGGGGTTCGAGGTGTTCGGCAAGTCGGAAGGCTCGCCCTTCGCCATCTTCGGCAATATTGAGCGCAAGATGTACGGCATCATGTTCCACCCCGAGGTGGTGCATACGCCCGATGGCGCCCGGCTGCTCAGGAATTTCGTCCACAACATCGCCGGCATCGAGGGCGACTGGACGATGCGCGCCTACCGCGAGCACGCGGTCGAGGCGATCCGCAAGCAGGTCGGCAAAGGCAAGGTCATCTGCGCGCTGTCGGGCGGCGTCGATTCCTCGGTCGCCGCGCTGCTGATCCACGAAGCGGTCGGCGACCAGCTGACCTGCATCCTTGTCGACCATGGGCTGATGCGCAAGGACGAGGCCGCCGGCGTGGTGGCGATGTTCCGCCAGCACTACAATCTGCCGCTGATCCTGGTCGATGCCTCGGACAAGTTCATCTCGGCGCTGGAAGGCGAGTCGGACCCCGAGAAGAAGCGCAAGACCATCGGCCGGCTGTTCATCGAGGTGTTCGAGGAAGAGGCAAAGAAGCTCGGCGGCGCCGATTTCCTGGCGCAGGGCACGCTCTATCCCGACGTCATCGAGAGCGTTTCCTTCACCGGCGGCCCGTCGGTGACGATCAAGTCGCACCACAATGTCGGCGGCCTGCCCGCGCGCATGAACATGCAGCTGGTCGAGCCGCTGCGCGAACTGTTCAAGGACGAGGTGAGGGCGCTCGGCAAGGAACTCGGCCTGCCTGAAAGCTTCATCGGCCGGCATCCGTTCCCGGGTCCCGGTCTCGCCATCCGCTGCCCCGGTGGCATCAGCCGCGAAAAGCTGGAGATCCTGCGCGAGGCCGACGCAATCTATCTCGACGAGATCCGCAAGGCCGGCCTCTACGACGCCATCTGGCAGGCCTTCGCCGTGCTTTTGCCGGTGCAGACCGTCGGCGTGATGGGCGACGGCCGCACCTACGAGTTCGTCTGCGCCCTGCGCGCCGTCACCTCGGTCGACGGCATGACGGCGGATTTCTACCACTACGACATGGCGTTCCTGGGTGCGGCCGCCACCCGCATCATCAACGAGGTCCGCGGCATCAACCGCGTCGTCTACGACGTCACCTCGAAGCCGCCGGGCACAATCGAGTGGGAATGATTCAGGCCTACGCAAACGCCGCCGAAAATACGTCGTGGTACGAATTAAGCCACTGAAAACAAAAATAAATCCTTCCGACACCTATCGATGGCTATCGGTGGGCAGAGTTTGGTTCTGACGGTCTATCTGACGGAGCTAGGGAGTATTGCCCGAGCCGATTTTTCAAAGTACCGTCACGGCAAATGAGGTTCGTGACGGTATTTTTTTTGTTTTAAGTTATTGAAAACAAAAGTGTTTTTCTCTCACGACTCCTCGAAAATGTGCTGACGGTACTTTTCAGGAAGAGGTGAGAATGCTGACGGACGCCGCCCTCAAGGCATTGAAACCAAATGACAAAATCTACAAGGTTGCCGATCGCGACGGCATGTATGTTCGCGTCATGCCCAGTGGCGCGATCTCGTTTCGTCTCCATCCATAGACCAACGACACGACAAGGCGCATAGTTCGCTCATGTCGCTGCCTCAACGCACCGATCTAGCGAACGACAATGGCAAACCTGAAGACCATCTGGCGGCGGCTACTGCTGCCCTTCACACTGCCGTCAAGGGGCTGGACGCACCCGTTGAATTGCTGGCCAGCAAGATCAAAGCGCCTGTAAAGGGAGCGTGGAGCGGTGGCCTACACGGTGATTTGGTACGGGAAAAAGGGCATCGTGGAGAAGACGCCATTTGATGCCGAGAAAGCGGCACGGGACTACGCGCTGTCGATCTTTCCAGATCGAAAGTCCGGTATCGTGGCGGTGGAAGTTCGCAAAGACGACGGCACGGTTGTATTCAGCAAAGCAGGGGGCAGCTAGCGCGGCTTCGCTGCACATCGAAGGCCCGCCGCCCCATTTGCGAAGCGACTGGACCTCACCCCATCCCCATATCTGTCAGTGCAAATGCGATGCCAAACCTATTGACCCATTACGGGCCACTTTTGAGCCCACAGCATCGTCAGCGGGCATTTGACAGACCCGCCTTCGTTAAACCGGTACAATGAACTTTTGAGCGGGCTGCGAATTGATGGGGATGGCCTTCTATTTCTTCGACTTCTCTGATACCGGCAAGGACTACCCAGACACCGAAGGGACTGAACTAAAGAGCTTTGATGCCGTCACCCCTACCGAGAGTTGACGTTCAAAGTTCGTGACGAGACCGGCAGCCACCTTATGCAAGTCGTGGTCAAGTTCGAGTTGCAGACGAACTAGCCAGGGAAGGGGGTCACTCGACCTCGATGATTTTCCGACCCGGCTTCTTGCGGCGCCTCGCTGACGTTTGACCGGAGCGGGCTTCTCTGCAGATGCTTCCACAAAAAGGCGCTGCTCTCGCAGCCGCGCCGTCTTGGTATCTCTCGCCAGGCGCTCAGCCTCGATCATCAATTTCGATTCGCGATCAGCGCGCTCAATCCGTTCCTTGTCGACGCGTCGTTGGGTCATGAAAGCCTCCTTTGGCTGACTGACCTGAATTCTCGTCCGACGAAAATGTTCCTTTACAGGATCAAGATGTTAAGCCCGGCGGCGATTAGACCCGCTACCGTTTTCGGGCTGACATAATGCGGGCTTCCCTCAATAGCGAGGCCCAGCTATGCGCACCCAAGAAGGCGATAAGCTCGCGGGCTTGATCTTCGGTAATGCCGGTTTCATTGACTAAACGGCGCGCGACAGAATC
>NZ_JBHUGY010000073.1:0-22628 GCF_042682105.1 Mesorhizobium calcicola | reverse complement strand
AAATCTCATGGCGAGCGGACAGAAAATTCCGGCACGAATGACGGCCATCGCGATCTCGGAGCCGGGCGGGCCCCGGGTGCTGAAACCCGAAACGCGCGACGTGCCGCAGCCCGGCCCCGGCGAGATCCTGATCAAGGTGCATGCCGCCGGCGTCAACCGGCCCGACATCCAGCAGCGCAAGGGCGCCTATCCGCCGCCGCCCGGCGCGTCCGACCTGCCGGGCCTCGAGGCGTCGGGCGAAGTGGCCGCCCTTGGCGATGACATATCGCGCTGGCGCATCGGCGACCGCGTCTGCGCGCTCACGCCTGGCGGCGGCTATGCCGAATATGTCAAGGTCCATGCCGGCAGCGTGCTGCCGCTGCCGGCCGGCTTTACCCATACCGAGGCCGCGGCGGTGCCGGAAAACTATTTTACCGTCTGGCACAATGTGTTCGAGCGCGGCGGCCTGAAGAGCGGCGAGACGCTGCTCGTCCATGGCGGCTCGTCCGGCATCGGCACCACGGCAATCCAGCTTGCCTCGGCATTCGGCGCCTATGTCATCACCACCGCAGGCAGCAAGGAAAAAATGCGACGCCTGCCTGAAGCTCGGCGCCGACCGGGCGATCAACTATCGCGAGGAGGATTTCGTCGCCGCGGTGAAAGAGGCAACGGCTGGCAGCGGCGCCAATATCATCCTCGACATGGTCGGCGGCGACTATGTGGCGCGCAACTACGAGGCCGCCGCCGTCGAGGGCCGCATTGTCCAGATTGCCTTGCAGGCCGGCGCCGTGGCGAGCGCCGATTTCTCGAAGATCATGGTCAAGCGGCTGACCCACACGGGTTCGACGCTGAGGCCGCGCACCGTCGAGTTCAAGGCGGCGATCGCGGCGGCGCTGGAGGCGCAGGTGTGGCCGTTGCTCGGCACCCGCAAGGTCGCTCCCGTCATGGACATGATCTTCCCGCTCAGCGAGGCCTGGCGGGCGCATGAGCGGATGGAGGACGGCGAGCATATCGGCAAGATCGTCCTCGACGTCGGCTGACGGCGACATTGCCTAAGGCGCGGTCGGCGGGCTGGCCGAAAGGGCTCGCGCCGCGCCTTCGATCCCTGCCTGCAAGATGAACAAAGGCTTAATGGTGCAATGCAGCATTTGCATCATTGCTATGCAAAATCGGCCGTTCAAGTCCTGCTCGATGATGACTATTTGAGCATCACCGAAACGAACAACCCATTTGGAGGACTGCCATGAACCCGATCCGCGCTTTCCGTAACTGGCGCATGTACACCGAGACCGTGCGCGAACTGAACCGTCTCAATGCACGTCAGCTCAGCGATCTCGGCATCAACCGCGCCGACATCGAAAAGATCGCCCGCAAGGCCATCTGACGTCAGGCAACGGTCCGCTCTAGAGCGGTTCACCGTTTCACGGAAACGCCGAACCGCTCTATCTGTTTGTTTTGACGCAATTCCGGACGGAAAACCGTTTCACACTTTTCCTGGAATTGCTCTAGGAAGCGGACCGTGCCGTGGAAGCCAGAGCCGCATCAGACGGGATTTCCGTCGCGGTTCCGAGCCCGCTGGACCAAGTCCGGCGGGTTTTGTCGTTTTGGCGCCGGCAACCACCGAATGCAGCTAGACGGCAGTCGGTGGCCGACCTCAGCTTCCCCAATGTCGGTTTTCAATCCGCTACGCTCGATGGCACGAGCGCGGTCCGGTCGTTGCTTCCAAAAACGTTGCGAAATGGTAAGAGAGCGGTTATACAGACTGCGAATTTCCCATTTTGGTGGCTCTAAACCACCGCCCGCGCGGGAACGCGGGCGAACGAGAAGGATTTTTTGCAATGGCCAACACGCTGCTGATGCCCAAGGCGACCGCCGTCTGGCTGGTCGACAACACCGCGCTTTCCTTCGAGCAGATCGCGCAGTTCTGCGGGCTGCATCCGCTCGAGGTCAAGGCCATCGCCGACGGCGAATCGGCGCAAGGCATCAAGGGCATGGATCCGATCATGACCGGCCAGTTGACCCGCGACGAGATCGCGCGCGCCGAGAAGGATCCGAACCAGCGCCTGAAGCTTTCGGACCCCAAAGTGCGGGTGCCGGAATCCAAGCGCAAGGGTCCTCGCTACACGCCGCTGTCAAAGCGCCAGGACCGGCCGAATGCCATTCTCTGGCTAGTGCGTAACCATCCAGAACTCAAGGACGCGCAGATCTCGCGTCTTGTCGGCACCACCAAGTCGACGATCGAGCAGATCCGCGAGCGCAAGCACTGGAACTCGGCCAATCTGCAGCCGATGGATCCGGTGACGCTGGGCCTCGCCTCGCAGATCGACCTTGACATGGAGGTCAACCGCGCTTCACGTGGTCGCGAACAGGCGCAGCCGATTGGCGACACGCTGCTGCCGGCGGCCTTGACCGAGCGGCTGGTGCCGGCTCCGGAGAAGCCGAAGGACGAGGACGCCGAGCTGGACGCCAACGCCGTCTTCGCCAAGCTCTCGGCCTTGAAGTCGAAGAACACGGACCACGACGACGAGTGATATCTCAGACACGCAACCAAAAAAGCCCGCTTCGAGCGGGCTTTTTTGTGCGGTCCGGCAGTTTCAGGTCCGTGCCGCGCGGTCCGGTGCCATGCCGTAGTCCTCGCTGCGCTCCACCGCGCGATAGAAATCGGCGAGCTGCTTGCCACGCTCGGGCTTGAAGATGCGGCCGGCGATGACAACCGAAGCGATGCGATCGATGCGGAAGGCGCGAAAGTCGTCGCGCATCTCGCACCAGGCGACCAGCGTCCACACCTTGCCCCAGAACCACAGGCCGAGCGGACGGATATCGCGGGCGGTGCCGCGGCCGGCCTCGTCGCAATAGTCGATGGTCAGCACCTGGCGCTTTTCGACCGCGCGCTCGATCAGGTCGATCGCCTCGCGGGCGGCGTCGCTGACCACCCACATCGGCGTGTGGATCTCGGTGCGGGCGATGCGGTCCTTCTCGGCATCCGGCAGCACGGCACCGATCTTGACCAGTGCCTCGTCGGCGGCGCGCGCCATGGCAGCGCCGCCGAAGGCGCGCACCATGCGGGCGCCGGCAACCAGCGCGACGATCTCGTCACGCGTGAACATCAGCGGCGGAAGGTCGAAGCCCTCCCTCATCATGTAGCCAACGCCGGCCTCGCCGTCTATCGGCACTCCGGTCGACTGCAGGTCGGCGATATCGCGGTAGATGGTTCGCTCGGAAACCTCGAGCCATGTGCCGAGCTTCTGGGCGGTGACCAAACGGCCACCGCGCAGATGCTGCACGATCTGGAAGAGCCTGTCGGCGCGGCGCATCGTATGGTCCCTCGGCGTTGTTTCTATGCATGTCGCCCAAAACCGGCATGCATCATGGTTTTGCGAATGCCATTATCCCAAAACCGCAGAACACTTTTGGGCGGCATGCGTCATGGTTTCAGCCCTTCGCGCTTGCGCTGCGCGGCGACGAACGCCGCGTCGAAGGACAGTTTTGGCGTTGTCGGTGTCTTGGCGTCGAGCACGCGCCAGAAGGGTGCCACGTCGCTCAGCGTCATGCCGCGCTCTAGGTCCTCATTGGCGGCCTCGGCAACGGTGCGCAGATGATAGCCAATGGCAACCGGGCATGTCACTTGGGCGCCGTGCTCGATGGCGAGTGCTGTACGCAGCGCGCGGACGTCCATCTCGACGCCTTCGGGGATCGAGCGGATGAAATCATCGACCTGGCGAGCGGTCGGCACCAGCATCGGCTGGCCTTCGACGACATCGGCCATCGTGCGCGGAGACGGCTTCACGCCGTTGATGCCGGGCGTATTCAGCCTGTCGTTCCAGCTTTTCATCGATCGTCCTTTCGATCGCTCATCGACTTGCGCATCTATGACATGGTGCTCCTGACACCATACTGTCAGGAGGCTTCAGCATACTCCTTGGCGAACAGCGTCCGCATCTGCGCGAGATCGCTGCCTCTTTCGGGATAGAGCGTCTTCAGAACGGCGAGCGCGAAGGTGCCCGGTGCCGAACCCGGCGCGGAAACGACTTTGCCGTCGGCAACCGCATACGGCACATCCTGATAGTTGCCGGCGCCGGCATAGCCGGCTTCATGATCGTTGATCCAATTGCGGCCATTGCTGGTGTGCCTGGCCTGCTCGAACAAGCCAGCCCGGGCCAGCGCCAGCGTGCCAGCGCAGATACCGCCAACGACGCCGCCGCGTGACGCAACGGATGTGAGCAGTTCTGCGGCATCCGGTGGCGCCTTGCCTGCCCACAGGTCGGAGCCGATGACGACGATGGCGTCGAGATCGGCATTCTCCCCAGCTTCAGCAGAGCGATCCGGCGTAAGCCGAAAACCGCTGATCCCGGTTACTGGCTTGCCATCGGGCGTCAGCGATACGGCGCGCGCACCGAACCATTCGACCGCCGAGGCCGCCAGCAGCCCATATTCCCAGTCGGCGAAGCCTTCGATGAAAAGGAAGCCGATTGTCTTTTGTTCGGGCATGAGCTCGCTCCATCCCTCGCGCGCCGGACTTATTATCTGGGCGTTGGGGCGCCCACATCCAACCGCTGCCTCGAAAAATTCGTCTCAATTGCCGCGGTAGCGACGCTCGGCATACATGTCCGGCCAGCCGATATCCTTGCGAATGTCCGCCGGCAGCGAGTTCATGAACCGCTGGGTGCGGATCTCGTTGCGCATCGTCCGTATCTTGCCGACATAGTGCTGCATGCCGCGCAGAAGGGTAGAACCGTTCATGGCTAGTCTCCTCTCTTTGACTGGAGACACTATCGCATACCCCTCCTGACAGCAGTCTGTCAGGAGGGTGGTAAAGCGCGGACGATAGTTGCGATCAGTGCGTACACCGAGAGTAGCCTGCATAAATCAAGGCTCGCGGCACGCTTACCGAGTTGGGATTGTGCACCGAAGAAATACCGGTCCGGGCTCCACCGTTCAGGCTTCGGCGACGGACTGTCGGGATATGCAGCCTTCAGCGACGTGGTCGCAGTTCTGATATGGAAGAAGAAATTCTTCCTCAACAACAGGGAGACGACCCATGAGCCTGCAACTGACAGGAATCCACCATCTGACCGCCATCACCGCCAATGCGCCTGGAAATCTTCATTTCTATACGAGGGTGCTGGGTTTGCGGCTGGTCAAGAAGACGGTGAACCAGGACGACACCTCGGCCTATCATCTTTTCTATGCCGACGGCGAAGCGACGCCGGGCACCGACCTTACCTTCTTCGACTGGCCGGTTGGCCGCGAGCGGCGCGGCACGCACAGCATCGCGCGGACCAGCCTCAGGGTCGGCAGCCGGGAAAGCCTTGCCTGGTGGAAGCAGCACCTGACCGACGAAAACATCGTGACGAGCGAGATCGCCGACATTGGCGGTTACCTCGGCCTGGATTTCGAGGACCCCGAGGGCCAGCGTCTGCGGCTCGTCAGTGACGGCGGCAAGGGCGACAGCCATCCCTGGGCGCAAAGCCCGGTGCCGACCGAGCACCAGATCCGCGGGCTCGGGCCGATCGTCATCAGTGTTCCCGACATCACCAACACCGAGGCAGTGGTGACGCAAGTGATGAACATGCGCAAGGCCCGCGACCATGCCTCGCCGGAGGGTCAGGTTCACGTCTTCGAAATGGGCGAGGGCGGGCCGGCGGCGGAGTTGCATGTCCTGGTGCAGCCGGGACTGGCGCCCGCAAGGCAAGGTGCCGGTGCGGTCCATCACGTCGCCTTCAGGGCGCCCGACCAGGAGGCGCTGCATCAGTGGACCGCCCGTCTGGCCGAATTCCGGCTGCCGTCGAGCGGCGAGGTCGAGCGCTATTACTTCCGCTCGCTGTATTTCCGAGAGCCGAACGGCATCCTGTTCGAGATCGCCACGGACGGGCCGGGGTTCACCGCCGACGAGCCATTGGAAACGCTGGGTGAAAGCCTGGCCCTGCCGCCGTTCCTCGAACCGAAACGTGCTTCGATTGAGGCCGGCCTCAAGCCGCTGAAGTAGACTGCTCCCAGACCAAAGGGCGCTGCGTGCCGATCCGGTTCGCGGCGCCTGTTCTTTCTCGGCGAGGGAAAGTGGCGCTTTGACAGCCGGCCGCGTTGCTGGTCAAAGGCGACATGTCGAAACTCCTCGCTCTCGTCATTGTTGGCATCATGGTCATCCAGCTGATCAAGCCGCTCGGCTGGCCGGGGCTGAAACGGCGCAGCGACTTCTGGAAGCTCGCGCTGCTGGCGATGGCGGCGATTTCCATAACAGCCGTGCTCGGACACTGGGCATAGGCCCGAACCGCACGGCGGCTCCTGCCAGCCGTTCAGCCGGCAAGCACCGGGCCGACGAGATGTTCGGCCCAGGCCCGGTAGCCGGCTTCCGAGGCGTGAAAACCGTCGGAAGCAAAACCCGCTTCAGGATTGGTGATCGGCAGCCGTGGCGCCGGCACCGCGCCGCGTTCCAGGCAAAGGCGTTCGCCCATCCGGTTCATCTCGGTGGCGCGGATCTCCAGGATCTTGCCGAGCAGCGGCGGCATCGCCGGCGCCCGCGTGAACTCCAGCACCGGCGACCACACCACGCGCGCTTCCGGCCATTTGGCGCGCAGGCCGTAGAGCAGGCCGCCGAACTCCTTCTTGAAGCGCGGCACGGAGTGAAAATTCTTGGTGTCGTTGGTGCCGATGGCGAGCACGATATGCGTCCATGGATCGGCCGACAGATTGGGCAGGACGTGGTCGCGGATCTGGCCAGAGGTTGCCGAATTGAAGCCGGCAGCCCGCCATCGCACGGCGCGGCCTGTATTCTGCGCCATCAGCACGGCGAGTTGCGCTGCAAGCCCGTTTTCCGAATTGCCGATGCCGACCGAAGCGGCCGAGGAATCCCCCAGCACCAGAAGCGAGATCGCCGGCGCCTTGCCGGCGAGATCGTGCATGACCGGCCCCTGCGCCGGCAGCATGCGTGTGGTGCGGCGGCGCACGCCAAGGCCTTGCCAGACATAGACAGGATAGGCGAGCCAGGTGAGAAGGGCGAGAGGGCGCTGCATGCGCATCCTTTAGCGCATGTTGCGCCTGACGTGAACGACCGGCCTGTTTTGACGCAATTGCGGACGTAAATCGGTTTCACAGCTTTCCTGGAATTACGCTAATCGCAACAGGTCTCCGGCGCGCCCGGCCGGTCGCCATATTCGTCGTGCAGCCGCACCCAGTCCATCAGGCCGTGATAGGGGCCGGTTTCGTTGCGGCCCTTCGGCGTCATGTCGAGATAATCATACGTGCCGATCAGCGCCTCGCCGCCGCGGGCGCGCGACATGAAGGTGAGGAAGATGTCGCCGGTCTCGTCCCGGTAGAAAACACTGGTGCCGGGAAGCTCCTTCGACGTCCGGGGGCGGGTCTCGAAATTGTAGGTGGTGTCGCCGGCGGCGATCTGCTTGTCGGTGAAGGAGACCTGCATGTCGAAGTTGAAATCCGAGGCATAGGACGACACCCAGTCGAACTTCCAGCCCATGCGCTGTTTGTAGGGCAGCAGTTCGGCCAGCGGCGCCCGCGAGATCACGGCCAGCGACACGTCGTGATGCCTGAGATGCTGGTTGGCGCCGTCGATGTGGTCGGCAAGGAACGAGCAGCCCTCGCAATGATGGTTGCACCCCGGCCCGAACATGAAGTGATAGACGATCAACTGGCTGTTGCCGGCAAACAGGTCGGCCAGGTTCTTCGGCCCTTGCCCGGTCTCGAAGACATAGTCCTTCCGGATCTTCAGCCAGGGCAGTTCACGCCGCTCAGTGCAGATGCGTTCGCGAAGCCGCGTCAGTTCCTTCTCGCGGGCCAGATGCGCCTTGTGCGCCTGGAACCAGTCTTCGCGCGAAACGACCTTGTTGCGATGCATGAACCTCTCCCTGTCTGTCATCCCAAGGACGTTCGGGACGGGCGAAATCCGACATCGCCGGCTGGTTTTGCCAAAAGGGAGATAAGGATGAAAAAGCTCCATCCCAAGCCCGGGCACGCCCACAAACAAAAACCCGGACGCAGCGGCCCGGGTTCGAAGGAAGATGGACAGCCCTGATCAGGCAGCGTGTTCCAAGCTCGCCTTCCATTTTCCCAATGCCGCCAGATGGTTCATATGGGCGCGATGGGTGAAGGCGGCCTGGCCGGCGGCGACATTGGCTGCCTTGCCGCTCCAGGCTTTCTGCGGGGCGGCCTGCAGGGCGCGGCCATAGGAGAAGGTCAGCTTCCACGGATGCGGCCCGATGGCGTTGATGGCGTTGAGATTGGCGGTCGCTTCCTCGTCCTCCTGGCCGCCGGAGAGGAAGGCGATACCCGGCACCGCCGCCGGCACGGTCTCGCGGAACAGTTTTATGGTCTTTTCCGCGACTTCTTCCGGGCTGCTGGTCTTGCCTGATTTCTTTCCGGCCAGCACCATGTTGGGCTTCAGGATCGTGCCCTCGAGCACGACACGCGCCGCGTGGAGCTCGTCATAGAGCTTGATCAGCGTCGCCTTCGAAATCGCGTAGCAGGTGTCGATGTCGTGGGCACCGTCCATCAGCACTTCCGGCTCGACGATCGGCACGATGCCGGCCTCCTGGCAAAGCGCCGCGTAGCGGGCGAGCGCATGGGCGTTCGAGTTGATCGAGGTGGCCGAAGGCACGCCCTTGCCGGTGTCGATGTCGATCACCGCCCGCCATTTGGCGAAGCGGGCGCCGAGCTTGTAGTAATCGGCAAGGCGTTCGCGCAGCCCGTCGAGGCCCTCGGTGACTGTGTCGCCGGGAAAGCCGGCCAGGGGCTTGGCGCCGGCGTCGACCTTGATGCCGGGGATGGCGCCGGCCGCCTTGATGATGTCGACCAGCGGCGTGCCGTCGGCGGCCTTCTGGCGGATCGTCTCGTCGTAGAGGATGACGCCGGAAATATACCGGGTCATCGCCTCCCTGGCGCGGAACATCATCTCGCGGTAGTCGCGACGGCTGTCAGCTGTCGATTCAACGCCAATGACGTCGAAACGCTTCTTGATGGTGCCGGAACTTTCGTCGGCCGCCAGCAGGCCCTTGCCGTCAGCCACGATCGCGGCGGCAATGTCTTCGAGACGTTCGCTCATTCTGCTTCTCCTGAAACGGTTGTCTTCCGCGCTTAACGGAAGTCTAGCGCCAAAGGAATGGCATCCGAAAGCTCGAATCGATTGAAAGTCTCAGGCGCCTGTGTTCGCTCTCTTTGTATTGATCGGGGTTGTTTGTTTTGCCCGCGTTTCTGCCACGCCAGGCGTTTCCGCCTGGCTGCAAGATGCTTTAGCGCTTCAGCACGTCGACGCCGGGCAGCGGCTTGCCTTCCATCCATTCCAGGAAAGCGCCGCCGGCGGTCGAGACATAGGTGAAGTCGTCGGCGACGCCGGCATGGTTGAGCGCCGCCACAGTATCGCCGCCGCCGGCGACCGAGACCAGCTTGCCGGCCTTGGTGCGCGCCGCGGCGTGCTTGGCCGCCGCCACCGTCGCATGGTCGAAGGGCGCGATTTCGAAGGCGCCGAGTGGGCCATTCCAGACCAATGTAGCGGCGCGGTCGATCCATTCGCCAATGGTCGTCACGGTTTTGGCGCCGACATCGAGGATCATGCCGTCGGCCGGCACCTCCGAGATGGCGACGGTCTCGCAGGCCGCACCCGCCTTGAATTCCTTCGCGACGACGCCGTCGACCGGCAGGATGATGGCGCAGCCGCCCTCGGCCGCCTCGATCATGATCTGCTTGGCGGTCGTGGCAAGGTCATGCTCGCACAGCGACTTGCCGACATCGGTGCCGCGCGCGGCGAGGAAGGTGTTGGCCATGCCGCCGCCGATGACCAGAGCGTCGACCTTCTTCACCAGGTTCATCAACAGGTCGATCTTGGTCGAGACCTTGGCGCCGCCGACAATGGCAACCACCGGACGGACCGGATTTCCCAGACCCTTCTCCAGCGCTTCGAGTTCGGCCTGCATGGTGCGGCCGGCGAAGGCCGGCAACAGATGCGCCAGTCCCTCCGTCGAGGCGTGGGCCCGGTGGGCCGCGGAAAAGGCGTCGTTGACGAAGATGTCGCCGTTGGCGGCGAGCTTTTCGGTGAAGGCCGGATCGTTCTTCTCCTCGGCCTTGTAGAAGCGGGTGTTTTCGAGCAGCAGCACGTCGCCCTTGTTCATGGCGGCGATGGCGCTCCCTGCCGTGTCGCCGATGCAATCGCCGGCGAAGCCGACGGGGCGGCCGAGCACCTCAGCCGCCGCCCTGGCGATCGGTTCCAGCGAGAATTCGGGCGATGGGCCATCCTTGGGGCGGCCGAAATGGGCGAGCAGGATGACCTTGGCGCCCTTGCCGGACAGCTCGGCGATGGTCGGCGCGATGCGTTCGATGCGGGTAGCGTCGGTGACCTTGCCGTCGGCGACGGGAACGTTGAGGTCGACGCGCACCAGCACGCGCTTGCCGCTGATGTTGCCGATGTCGTCGAGGGTCTTGAAGGCGGCCATGCGGGTTCCTTTCGCGAAAAATCGGGGGACCATACCCTGCGCCAACGACGATGCAAGGCTTATGCAGTGTTGGCAGTAGGTCAGTTTGAAACTGGGCCATCGTTTTTTGGATCGGAGGGCTTGAAGCAAATGGGATTGCCTCTTGTGCCCGATAGGCATTCCCACTCCGGGCCGAAAGCGTAGCTGATGACCCGACCAGATACTGTTGGGTCGATTGCCTTAACATAGATAAAGATGCAGACGACAATCGCGCCAGCGACGATGCCGGGGATATCTTTGGGAGTTAACTGCATAACGCCTTCCCGGCCTCCTCTGTGGCCGATGAACTATATCCGCTTTTTGTAAGGCCGCGAACCATCGGCCTCCCGGCAAACTGACCACTACTGCAGCGTTCGAAACGAAATTTTGAAGTCGGTACGAAGGCCACGCGGACAGGCGGATGAGGGGCAGCGCAGCGATCGCCGTGTCAGCTCTCGGTCGTCGCCTTTTCAACCGCCGGTTCCGGCACCGGTTTCTCGTCCGCCTGCGCCTCTGCCAATTGCGTTTCAGCCGGTTTGCGCCAGTTGCGGATAAAGGCGGAGAGACGGTCGCCGATCTCGCCGGCGCTCAGGAACACCGGCACTCGCGCCACCGGCGCGGTCGGCTCGAAGGAAAGGCCGAGGCCTGATATCTTGCCCTTGTCGTCGACGTCGCGGACGATCAGCTCGATCGGACCGAGCAGCACGCGGTCGGCATATTCGGCATGGCCGCCAAGCCGCGCCGTGACCAATGCGCCAACGGTGAGCTTTTGCTCCGCTTCGGTCAGGCCGGGCGCATAGGCGGCTTCCAGTTCGGCGGCCGAGCGCGCCGGATCGACGGCGAAGGCGCCGAAGAAATCGGCATCCTCGGGATCGACCACGGCGCGGCTGGCAAACAGCTTGTCGAGCAGGCGCGGATAGCGATCCGGCACGAAGATGTAGACTTGGTCGCCGGCGGCGAGCCGGCCCATGTCCTGGAAACGCATCGAGCGGCCGTCACGCAGCACCAGCGAGGGCCGCGCCCAGCGCGGGATGCGCTCGCCGCGCGCCACGGGGCTGCCGTGTGCTACGCGATACGCAAGCAGCTCGTGATGCGCCGAGCCCGGCAATTCGAGCTCGACCTTGTCCAGGGGGCCGAGGCGCGCCGGCACGATGAGGCCGAGGCGGCGCGCCAGCGGTCCGACCGTCCAGCCCTGGATGACCAGCGACACCAGCACGATGATGAAGGCGGCGTTGAAGATGACACGACCGTTTTCCAGGCCGCCGAGCAGCGGGGTGATGGCGAGCAGGATCGACACCGCGCCACGCAGGCCGACCCAGGAGACGAAGGCGACTTCGGGGCGCGGCAGACGGAATGGGATCAGGCAGAGCCAGACGGCGACCGGGCGGGCAATAAATATCAGGAACAGGCCGAGCGCCACCGCCGGCACCATGATCGCCGGAAATTGCGATGGCGTCGCGAACAGGCCGAGGATCAGGAACATGATGATCTGCGCCAGCCACGACATGCCGTCCTGGAAGCGTTTCAGAATGGTGACGGCGCGGATGTCGGAATTGCCCGATATCAGGCCGGCGAGATAGACCGCCAGGAAGCCGGAGCCGCCAATGGCGCCGGCGGCGGCAAAGACCATCAGCGACAAGGTCAGCACGAAGATCGGCAGCAGGCCGTGGTCGAGATTGAGCCGGTCGACGAGGCGCACGATGGCGAGGCCGCCGAGCACGCCGACGACGGCGCCGAGGCCCATGTTGACAAGGAAACCGAGAGCCAGGCTGGTGACCAGGACATTGGCCTCGGGGTCGGCGTGAGCGGCGATGATCTCGACCAGCGTGATGGTCAGGAAGATGGCGATCGGATCGTTGGTGCCGGATTCCACTTCGAGGGTGGAGCGCACGCGTTCGCGCAGATTGATCTCGCCGGCGCGCAGCAGGAAGAACACCGCCGCGGCATCGGTGGAGGCGACGGCGGCGCCAAGCAGGAAGGATTCCAGCCAGGTGAGGTCAAGCAGGTAGTGGGCGGCGGCGCCGACCAGGCCGGTGGTGAAAAGCACGCCGAAGGTTGCCAGCGACAGGGCCGGGCCTGCCGCCTGCCGCAAGGCGTTGAGCGGCGTGCCGAAACCGGAATCGAACAGGATGACGGCCAGCGCCAGTGAGCCGGCAAAATAGGCGATGCGGGCGTTGTCGAACTGGATGCCGAGGCCGTCCGTGCCGGTGGCCAATCCGATGCAAAGAAACAGAAGCAGAAGCGGGGCGCCGAAGCGGAAGGCGATCAGGCTCGAAAACGCGGCGGCAACGACAAGTGCTGTGCCGACCAGCGTGACGAGATAGATCGCGTGCTCCATCCGTGATTTGCCCCTCGAATTCCTCTGTCTTCCCGATTTACGGGAGAGTGGGGCGAAGGCATGGCCAGTGCAAGGCGGGAGCGTGGTTTTTTGGCCGAAGCCTCCCGACTTCGTCATCCCCGGGCGGAGCAGCCGCGCAGCGGCGTCGCGGAGACCCAGGGATCCATGCCGCGACCTTGATCGAAGAGCGCAGCGGAGCAGAATTTTGCGCCGCTGCAACGCTTGGAAGTCGCGGCATGAATCCACGGGTCTGCGCTGCGTCGCTGCGCTCCTTGCTCCGCCCGTGGATGACAAAGAGATGGGCGTTCACGCCAATCTCAAGACATGCGATTTGCCGACCCAAGAAATGTGCGCGGGGTGCTCGAGAAAAACGCCCGGGCAAAGCCGGGCGTTTCAAGTGTCGAGATGATGGATCTGCGATCAGGCGATGGTGTTGCCGAAGGCGACCGCGGTGTCGGACATGCGGTTGGAAAAACCCCATTCATTGTCGTACCAGGACAGCACCGAAACGAAGTTGCCGTCCATCACCTTGGTCTGGTCGAGCGCCATGATCGAGGACCGCGGATCGTGGTTGAAGTCGATCGAGACATTCGGGTGATGGGTGACGCCGAGAATGCCCTTCAGCTTGCCGTTGGAAGCGGCGATGACCGCTTCGTTGATCTCCTGGACGGTGGTCGCGCGCTTCGCGATGAACTTGAAATCGACGACCGAGACGTTCGGGGTCGGCACGCGGATCGAGATGCCGTCGAGCTTGCCCTTGAGGTCGGGCAGGACGAGGCCGATCGCCTTGGCGGCACCGGTCGAGGTCGGGATCTGCGACAGGGCAGCGGCGCGGGCGCGATAGAGATCCTTGTGCATGGTGTCCAGCGTCGGCTGGTCGCCGGTATAGGAGTGGATCGTCGTCATCATGCCCTTTTCGATGCCGACCGTTTCGTGCAGCACGGCGGCCAGCGGCGCCAGGCAGTTGGTGGTGCACGACGCGTTCGAGATGACGATGTGGTCCTTGGTCAGCTGGTCGTGGTTGATGCCGTAGACGACGGTGAGGTCGGCACCTTCGGCGGGCGCGGAGACCAGCACGCGCCTGGCGCCGGCGGTCAGGTGCGCGGCGGCCTTGTCACGGGCGGTGAAGATACCGGTGCATTCGAGCGCGATGTCGACGCCCAGTTCCTTCCATGGCAGCTGGGTCGGATCCTTGATCGCGGTGACCTTGAACTTTTCCCTGCCGACGGTGATCTGGTCGCCGGACACCGAGACTTCATGAGGGAAACGGCCGTGCACGCTGTCGAAGCGCAGCAGATGTGCGTTGGTCTCGACCGGGCCGAGATCGTTGACGGCGACGACGTCGATGTCCTTGCGGCCTGACTCATGGATGGCGCGCAGGATGTTGCGGCCGATGCGGCCGAATCCGTTGATGGCAACTCGTACGGTCATTTTTCTCTCCCGGGGAGCTGGAGGGCAGACGATGGGTCCGCAGCTTCATAGCGGCGGAAGCGGAAAGAATCCAGCCGCAGCGACGTGGATTTAAATCGATTAGGTTGGGCCAGCCCGGCGAAATCGCTGTGCGCGGTTTCGCCGGAGCACTTTTGTTTCGGCATGTCGTTGTCGCAAAACCGCGATTCACTTTTGGGCGACATGCAAGACCTTACCTGCCGTGCAGGCGGGCTTCCGCCGCCTTGGCGGCTGCATCGGCGGTGATGCCGAAATGCGGATAGAGCTGCTCGATCGTGCCGCTGGCGCCGAAGCCGGTCATGCCGATGAAGATGCCGTCTGAGCCGATGAGATGATCCCAGCCCTGGCGGATGCCGGCTTCGATGGCCATCTTCACCGGCGCGTTGCCGATCGTCTTCTTGCGGTAGTCGTCGCCCTGCTTGTCGAACAGTTCGAAGCAAGGCACCGACACGACGCGGGTCGGATGACCATGCTTTTCCAGCAACTCGCGGGCGGCAAGCGCGACCTCGACCTCCGAGCCGGTGGCGAAGATCGTCACCGCGGCCTCGCCGCTCGCGGCGGCCAGTTCGTAACCGCCCTGGCTGCTCAGGTTCTTGGCGACGAATTCGGTGCGCACCGTCGGCAGGTTCTGGCGGGTCAACGCCAGAGTCGAAGGCGTCTTTTCCGACCCGAGAGCGATCTGCCAGCATTCGGCGGTTTCCACCGCATCGGCCGGACGGAAGACGTTGTGGTTGGGAATGGCGCGAAGTGCCGCCAGATGCTCGACCGGCTGGTGGGTCGGACCGTCTTCGCCCAGACCGATGGAATCGTGGGTCATGACGAAGATCGAGCGGATGCCCATCAGCGAGGCCAGCCGCATCGACGGACGGGCATAGTCGGAGAAGCACATGAAGGTGCCGCCATAGGCGATGAGGCCGCCATGCAGCGTCAAGCCGTTGATCGCGGCGGCCATGCCATGCTCGCGGATGCCATAGTGGACATAGCGCTGGCCGTAGTCGTCGGATGTGATGTTCTTGGTCTGGCTGGTCTTGGTGTTGTTGGAGCCGGTCAGGTCGGCGGAGCCGCCGATGGTCTCGGGCACGGCACCGTTGATGACTTCCAGCGCCATCTCGGAGGATTTGCGGGTGGCGACCTTCGGCTTGTCGGCCGCGAGCTTCTTCTTGTAGTCGGCGATGACGGCGTCGAAGTTGGACGGCAGCTGGCCGGCGATGCGGCGCTCGAACTCGGCCTTCAGCTTGTCATCGGCTTTGGCGAGGCGGCCTTCCCAGTCGGTGCGTGCCTTGACGCCGGCCTTGCCGGCGGTGCGCCAGGCGTCGAGGATGTCGGCCGGAATCTCGAAGGGCGGCGAATCCCAGTTGAAGAACTTCCGCGCGCCGGCGATCTCGTCGGCGCCGAGCGGCGAGCCGTGCGCCTTGTTGGTGCCGGCCTTGGTCGGTGCGCCGAAGCCGATGGTCGTCTTGCAGGCGATCATCGTCGGCTTGTCGGAATGACGGGCGGCTTCGATGGCATAGGCGATGGCTTCGGGATCGGTGCCATCAATGTGGCTGGCGTTCCAGCCGGAGGCCTGGAAACGGGCGACCTGGTCGGTGTTGTCGGCGAGCGAGACCGGGCCGTCGATCGAGATGTTGTTGTTGTCCCAGAAGACGATCAGCTTGTTGAGCTTGAGGTGCCCGGCAAGCGCGATGGCCTCCTGGCTGACGCCTTCCATCAGGCAGCCGTCGCCGGCCAGCACATATGTGTAGTGATTGACGAGGTCGTTGCCGAAGGCGGCGTTCATGATGCGCTCGCCGAGCGCGAACCCGACCGAATTGGCGAGGCCCTGGCCGAGCGGGCCGGTCGTCGTCTCGATGCCGGTGGCGTGACCATATTCAGGGTGGCCGGCGGTCTTCGAGCCCAACTGGCGGAAGTGCTTGATCTGGTCGAGGGTCATGTCCTCGTAGCCGGTCAGATGCAGCAGCGAATAGAGCAGCATCGAGCCATGCCCGGCCGACAGGATGAAGCGGTCGCGGTCGGCCCAGTGCGGAGCCTTGGGATCATATTTCAGGAAGCGCGTGAACAGCACCGTGGCGATGTCGGCGCAGCCCATCGGCAGGCCGGGATGGCCGGACTGGGCCTTTTCGACAGCGTCCATGGAGAGAAAGCGGATCGCATTGGCCATCCGGTCATGTTGTTCACGCGACGTCATGGTTCCTCCAGAAATGGGGGTTTGGGGGCTTGGGAGAGCCTGGAAAAGGGTGCGCGACACATAGCAGGCGCGGGCTTTTAGTCAACAAATCGGTGCGAATTTGCCGGTCTTGTGATGCCGTCGGCGGGCCTACATTAGCGTTAGCAGGGGACAGTCGCGAGAGCTTTGTTGACGTTGCCTTCACCCGGTGCCTAATGTTTCGCAGATAACGCGTTCTGAACGCGAACGATTCGGTGATGGGCAGGGCACAGGACGAAGGCCATGACCGGGGAAACCACGCTCAAGGAAGTCATCGCCAGGCTGGGTAAGGCCATCGAGGGGCTGGAAAATGCCGTCGCGGCCAAGCTCGAGCATGAACGCGATTACTCGGAAGCCGAGGCCGAGGTGCAGCGGATGAATGCCGACCGCTCCCGGCTGGCGCAGGAACTCGACAATTCCGAAGCGCGCGCCGAAAGGCTGGAAGACGCCAACAAGGAAGTGTCGCGACGGCTGGTGACCGCCATGGAAACCATCCGCGCTGTGTTGGACAGATAGGGGCTGGACAGGTAGGCTCATGGCACAAGTCACGGTTTCCATCGACGGCAAGCAGTATCGGATGGCCTGCGACGAAGGCCAGGAAGAGCATCTGATCGATCTTGCCGAACGCTTCGACCGCTATGTCTTGCATCTGAAGGACTCATTTGGCGAGATTGGCGACCAGCGGCTGACCGTCATGGCCGGCATCATGGTAATGGACGAACTCTCGGAACTGCAAAAGCGCGTCAAGGGCATGGAAAGCGAAGTGCTGACCTTGCGCAAGACGCGGGACGATGCGCTGATCAAGGCCGACAAGAACGACAGCGTGCTGACCAACGCGCTCGGCGCGCTGGCGCAACGCATGGAAGACCTGACGGCGACGCTGGCGGTCAACAACGCCTGAGGCGGCGCGGAGCCTTCGGGCCCACCAACAGTTCGCATGCGCCAGTGGTGCCGCCATCGGCACAAAATACTCGTTCTGCCGTCGACAAGAGTTTCATATTATCTCGCGGTCGCGATTTTTGCGCTAAGATGCAGCGATGCCGGAGCGTGGACGCTTGATGGCGGCATGGTTGCCGCCCGCAGCCCCTCTCTGCTGGCGAGATTTGTTACAGGGAGATGTGTCATGAGCCTTCGTATAAACGACATCGCGCCGGATTTCAGCGCCGAGACCACGCAAGGGACGATCAATTTCCACGACTGGATCGGTGACGGCTGGGCGATCCTGTTCAGCCATCCGAAGAACTTCACCCCGGTCTGCACGACCGAGCTTGGCACGATGGCCGGGCTGGAAGGCGAGTTCAAGAAGCGCAACGTCAAGATCATCGGCATTTCGGTCGATCCGGTCGCGAGCCACGACAAGTGGCAGGACGACATCAAGACGGCGACCGGCCAGGTGGTGAAATATCCGCTGATCGGCGACAAGGACCTCAAGGTCGCCAAGCTCTATGAGATGCTGCCGGCGGGTGCCGGCGAGACGTCGGAGGGCCGCACGCCGGCCGATAACGCCACTGTGCGCTCAGTCTACGTCATCGGACCGGACAAGAAGATCAAGCTGGTGCTTACCTACCCGATGACCACGGGCCGCAACTTCGACGAGATCCTGCGCGCGGTCGATTCCATGCAGCTGACCGCCAAGCACCAGGTGGCGACACCGGCAAACTGGAAGCAGGGCGAGGACGTCATCATCACCGCCGCGGTTTCCAACGAGGATGCAATCAAGCGTTTCGGCGCCTTCGAGACCATCCTGCCCTATCTCAGGAAAACCAAGCAGCCATCCGCCTGACCGCGCTTCTTCGGAACAGCTTTTGGCTTTCTCGCCGCTGCGAGCGAAATGATGCTTGACTGGGTCACACGAGGGGACAACCATGCTCCCCTCGGGTGTCGGTAGAGAAAATCATTCCTGCCGACCAAAATGCGTCGCGTCTGAATGGATTCAGACGACGCGGTCTAGGTCTTTGTTTTGTGCATGTCGTTCTCTCTAAACCGGGGCCACTTTTGGGCGATATGCATTAGGGTTTGGGGAAGCCGAAATTGGACGTAGCTTTGGCCAGGCCGCAGGTCAGCGGCTTCTACGACAAGCCGACTGGGGCCATCCAGTATGTCGTCGCCGACCAGGCGACGAAGCAATGCGCCATCATCGATCCGATCCTCGACTTCGACGAGAGGTCCGGCGCCACGGCAACGAAGAGCGCCGATGCCTTGCTCGACTTTATCAGCGAGCAGGGGCTGAGCGTTGAGTGGATTCTCGATACACATCCGCATGCCGACCATTTCTCGGCGGCTCACTATCTGAAGCAGAAGACCGGAGCGCCCACGGCGATCGGCGACAGGATCGTCGACGTCCAGAAACTGTGGAAGGCGATCTACAACTGGCCGGATTTTCCCACCGACGGTTCGCAGTGGGACAGGCTGTTTGGCGGAGGCGAGACCTTCCGGATCGGCACCCTTCCGGTCAAGGTGCTGTTCTCACCCGGGCACACGCTGGCCTCGATCACCTATGTGATCGGCGATGCCGCCTTCGTCCACGATACGCTGTTCGTGCCCGACAGCGGCTCGGCGAGGGCGGACTTTCCTGGCGGCAGCGCCGCGCGGCTCTGGCGTTCGATCCAGGACATCCTGGCGCTGCCGGACGAAACCCGCCTGTTCGTCGGCCATGACTATCAGGCCGGTGGGCGCGAGCCGTTGTGGGAAAGCACGGTCGCGGCGCAGAAGACTGGCAACATCCATCTCGTTGCCGCGCGCACCGAAGCCGAGTTCGTCGCCCTTCGCGAAACCCGCGACAGGACACTGCCGATGCCGAGGCTGATCCTGCATGCGCTGCAGGTCAACATGAATGGCGGACGGCTGCCGGACCCGGAAGCCAATGGCCGCCGGTATCTGAAGTTTCCGCTAGATGGGTTGTAAAGAGACTGCGGATGTCTGCCTCAGGGGGCAATCGCCAATGGCGATTGCTCTGATCGGATGTCCCCCTTTATCACCAAATTGCCGGCAACCGTTAGACAAAAAACGGCGGCGTCAGTTTCCTGACGCCGCCTTTGTGTTTCGTTGCCGAAGCTGGCTTTACGTCGCCGGCTGTACTTCGATGGTGCGCAGCGCCTGGGTCTGGCGCTTGGCGGCGGCCTTGACGGCGTCCTGCACCTTTTCGAAGGCGCGCACTTCGATCTGGCGCACGCGCTCGCGGCTGATGTCGAACTCGGCCGACAGCTCTTCCAGGGTCAGCGGCTCCTCGGCGAGGCGACGGGCCTCGAAGATGCGCCGCTCGCGCTCGTTGAGCACGGCAAGAGCGCCCGACAGCATGCCGCGCCGGTTTTTCCAGCTCGTCCTGCTCGATCAGCATCTCTTCCTGGCTTTCGTGGTCGTCGACCAGCCAATCCTGCCATTCGCCGGATTCGCCTTCGCTCGCCCGGATCGGGGCGTTGAGCGAGGCGTCGCCCGACAGGCGGCGGTTCATCGACACCACTTCGGCCTCGGAAACGTTCAGCCTGGTGGCGATCTCGGCGATCTGGTCGGGCTTGAGGTCGCCGTCATCCAGCGCCTGGATCTTGCCCTTCACCTTGCGCAGGTTGAAGAACAGGCGCTTCTGGTTGGCGGTCGTGCCCATCTTGACTAGGCTCCACGAGCGCAGGATGTACTCCTGGATCGAGGCCTTGATCCACCACATGGCATAGGTCGCGAGGCGGAAGCCGCGCTCGGGTTCGAATTTCTTGACGGCCTGCATGAGGCCGACATTGCCTTCCGAGATTACCTCGCCGATCGGCAGGCCATAGCCGCGATAGCCCATGGCGATCTTGGCAACGAGCCGAAGGTGGCTGGTGACGAGCTTGTGCGCGGCAGAGGTGTCTTCATGCTCGGCGTAACGCTTGGCGAGCATGTACTCTTCCTGCGGCTGCAGCATGGGAAAGCGGCGGATTTCTTCCAGGTAGCGGCTGAGGCCGCCTTCGCCGGAAACGATACTGGGTAATGACTGGCCATGATAGCGCCCCCTCTCTATTGGAGTGATGCCCCCGAAACGCGGCGGGCATGTGACGCGAGCACCAAAAGGCTCGCCCGCGACATCAGATGTATACAGGAACAAAACCAGAAAAGACAGGCATTCGTTCAACACGAAACAGTGTGTCACGTTGAAGTGAACAATGCCACTCAGGTTTTTTGATGGCAGGTTTAGAGTTTGCGAAAGCCGCCGACGAGTTCCTCCATGTCCCCCGGCAACGGCGCCTCGAACCTCATCGTTAGATGGGTAGCCGGATGGCGAAATGCAAGGAGCCAGGCATGCAAAGCTTGCCGGGGAAAATGCCTTGACCTGGCCTTTCAGCGGTTCGGGCAGCCGGTTGGCCTTGGTGCGGAAGGCCTGGCCGTAGTCGGGGTCGCCGATCACCGGATGGCCGATATGCGCCATGTGGACGCGGATCTGGTGGGTGCGGCCGGTCTCGAGCCGGCATTCGACCAGGCTGGCCGTGGCGAACGCCTGCTGATCGACGCCGAAGCGCTCCCGCACGGCAAAGTGGGTGACGGCATGGCGGGCGTCGTCGCGTCCTTCCGGCACCACGGCGCGGCGCACGCGGTCGGCGGCGCGGCCGAGCGGCGCGTCGACCGTGCCGGTCGGCCGCTGCGGTATGCCCCAGACCAATGCCAGGTAGGCGCGCTCGAGATCGCCGGTCAGGCCATGATCGGCGAAGGCTTCGGATAGCGACTTGTGGGCGCGATCGGTCTTGGCGACCACCATGACGCCGCTGGTCTCCTTGTCGAGGCGGTGAACGATGCCCGGCCGCCGCACGCCGCCAATGCCGGAAAGACTGTCGCCGCAATGATGGATCAGCGCGTTGACCAGCGTGCCGGTCCAGTTGCCGGCGCCGGGGTGCACGACAAGGCCAGCCGGCTTGTTGATGACGATCAGGTCGTCATCCTCATAGAGCACATCAAGCGCGATGTTCTCGCCCTGCGGCGCCGCCGGTTCCGGCTCCGGCATGGTCACCGAGACGCTTTCGCCCGGCGTCATCTTGCGTTTGGTCTCGTCGACAGGCTTGCCGTCGATCAAAACCGCGCCCTGCCTGATCAGCATCTGCACGCGGCTGCGCGACATGTCCGGGCCAAGGCTCGCCGCCAGCCCACTGGTCGAGGCGCAGACCGGCCGCATCCGCGCCCGCCACCAGCACGGTGGGCTCCGTGAATTGGTCCTCTATCAATTCAGGGGCCTCTTCGTTATGAGCGCTCATCGAAAAACCGTTCCGGACTGTTTGCCATGGCCAGCCCAACCGCTGACGAAGACCCCGCTGTTGAAGGCCGGGAAAAGCCGCTCGACCCCGAGGTCGAAAAGGTGCGCAGGAAACTCGTGCGCTTCGTCGGGATCAATCTCGGCCTGCTGTTCCTCGCCCTTATGGTGGTGATCGGTGCCCTTGTCTACAAAGCGCGCAACGCACCGCCGGCGAAACCGCCGCTGGCGGGTGACATCCAGGTGCCGGCCGGCGAGCCGGTCAGCGGCGACATCGTGCTGCCGGTCGGCGCCAAGGTGATCAGCCAATCGCTGTCCGGCAATCGCGTCTCCATCGACACCGAGCTTGCCGACGGCAGCCGCACGATCTTCATCTACGATATCGCCGAGCGCCGCCTGATCGGCCGTTTTGCAATCCGCAAATGAGCGGGCCGCAACAAATGGGTAATGGATGACCGGGTTTGCCGAACACCGCCGTGTCGCGACCGTGGCGCTGGTCGTCGCCAATTATGACGAGGCGATTGCCTGGTATGTCGAGCGGCTGGGCTTCCTGCTCGTCGAGGATGTCGATCTCGGCGGCGGCAAGCGCTGGGTCACGGTGGCGCCGGCCCGCGGGCAGGGCGCCAGGCTGCTCCTGGCCGAGGCTTCCGACGAGGCACAAGGCAAAAGCATCGGGAACCAGACCGGCGGCCGTGTCTTCCTGTTCCTCGAAACCGACGACTTTGCCCGCGACCATGCGGCGATGCTGGAGAAGGGCGTCGAATTCCGCGAGGCGCCGCGCTTCGAGCCCTATGGCACGGTCGCGGTTTTCGCTGATCTCTACGGCAATCTCTGGGACCTGATCGAGCCGAAACGCTAGGCCTGCCGCCGGTTTTTCCGCGACGCGGTAAAGCGGCCGAACCCCAGTTGCTTTTTCCCAGCCGTCAGCCTATATCGCCGGTTCTTGAACGCGCCCATCGTCTAGCGGTCAGGACACCGCCCTCTCACGGCGGGAAC
>NZ_JBHUGY010000072.1:0-66008 GCF_042682105.1 Mesorhizobium calcicola | reverse complement strand
CCAGCACATAGTCGCCCGCGGCGTGGCCGAGCGTATCGTTGATCTGCTTGAACCGGTCGAGGTCGAGCTGGACGACGGCAAGGCGCTCGCGACGCCGGTGCGTGCCCTTGATCAGCGTATCGAAATGATCGGTCAGGAACGTGCGATTGTGCAGGCCGGTGAGGCCATCATGCACCGCGATGAAGGCCATGGAATTGCGCGCGTCGATCAGCTCATGCGTCTTGCGCAGGATGGCGTTCGACATCGGCCTGAAAATGAACAGCGCCACCAGCACGATGACGCCGAGGGTGGCGTAGAACAGAGTGCGGTGGAGCGCGAGCAGCTCCTCGGAGCGCTCGTCGGCATCGGCGCTGATGCGCTGACCAAGTGCCGCGTAACCCGACAAGGTCGCGTTGGCGACAGAGGAATCGAGATTGACGCGCTCGCCGCTGCCCTTGTAGCCGTCACTGGTCCCCGTCAGCTGCGATTCAAAGGATGAAATCAGCCGCTTGCCATTGGCGACGAGGCCCACCGAAAAATAATCGAGATGGAACGGCTTGGCGAACAGCACGCTCTCGGTCGATTTCGGGTCCAAACGAGCCGGCGACATCGGGTCGGCCTTCGTCTGTTCGAGCAGCAGATCATAGTTCGTCTCGAACTCCCCAGTCGCCTGCTTGAGTGCGCTGACCAGCGCCGGTTGCTTGTCTCGCGAAGCAGAACCGGTTGCGCTGGCAAGGAAGACGATGCGCTGCGACAGCGTCTTTTGCGTGCTGACGATGTCGAGCAAGGTGTGGTTGTTCTGCTGGGTGGCCATCATCTGCTGCAGCAGGATAAAGGAGGCTATCACCATGGCGGCAATGATCAGCAGGGCCAGCCAGTAGCCGGCCTTGATCAGCAATGTGAGCTTGCCTGAAATGGTTTGCACCGGCTGCTGCGACATTTTCGGGGGCGGCCCTCTCGCCAACGGGTTCTTGCTGCGAGGAGCATTGGCTTGCAAACGTTAACAGGTCCGGAAATCGACAGCCGGCCGGCAAGGGGGAGACGCGGAAAGATCGCGAAATGGTTATCGGCTCGTTTAGCGCTGTGTCGGCATTTGAGCGGTCGTCGCTCAGCAACTATGGCCATGGCGTAGCGGCCGCGGCCGCATACGTTCCATGTCGGGCCGCTTGCCCACCGATCCGGTCGTTTTTGCGATGGATTTTTCGCGCGGGCCGGACGACAGTCGGCCCACATCAAACGAGGCCCGATCATGACCGCAGCATTTCTCTCTCACATCGACAGCGAACTCGCGGGACTTAAGTCGGCCGGACTCTACAAATCCGAGCGGGTGATCTCTTCGACCCAGTCGGCCGAGATCGAGGTTGGCGGGCGGAAGGTGCTTAATTTCTGTGCCAACAACTATCTCGGCCTCGCCGACAGCGCCGACCTGCGCGCGGCGGCCAGCCAGGCGCTCGACCGCTATGGCTACGGCATGGCCTCGGTGCGCTTCATCTGCGGCACGCAAGAGGAGCACAAGCAGCTCGAGGCGACGATTTCATCCTTCCTCGGCCTGGAGGACACCATCCTCTACGGCTCCTGCTTCGACGCCAATGGCGGCCTGTTCGAGACGTTGCTGGGAGAGGACGATGCGATCATTTCCGATGCGCTGAACCATGCCTCGATCATCGACGGCGTCAGGTTGTCGAAGGCAAAACGCTTCCGCTACGCCAACAACGACATGGCCGACCTCGAAGCGCGGCTGAAGGAGGCAAAGGACTGCCGCTTCCGGCTGATCGCCACCGACGGCGTGTTTTCCATGGATGGCATCATCGCCAATCTCAGGGGCGTCTGCGACCTCGCCGACAAATACGATGCCATGGTGATGGTCGATGACAGCCACGCGGTCGGCTTCGTCGGCCAGAACGGCCGCGGCTCGGCCGAACATTGCGGCGTCGAGGGCAGGGTCGACATCATCACCGGGACGCTCGGCAAGGCGCTCGGCGGTGCATCCGGCGGCTACACATCGGGCAGGGCGCAGGTGGTCGACTGGCTGCGCCAGCGCTCGCGGCCCTACCTCTTCTCCAACACGCTGATGCCGGCGATCGCCGGCGCGTCGATCAAGGTGTTCGACCTGGTCCGCAATGGCGGCGCCTTGCGCGAACGCCTGTATGCCAATGCGGCGCGGTTCAGGTCGCAGATGGGCAAGCTTGGCTTCACGCTGGCCGGGGCCGACCATCCGATCATTCCGGTGATGCTGGGCGATGCGACGCTGGCGCAGGAGATGGCGGCGCGCATGCTGAAGCGCGGCATCTATGTCATCGGCTTTTCCTTCCCGGTGGTGCCGAAGGGCCAGGCGCGCATCCGCACGCAGATGTCGGCGGCGCATTCCAGCGCCGATATCGACCGCGCGGTCGAGGCGTTTGCGGCCGTCGGAAGGGAACTCGGGGTGATTTCCTGAAAGGTCGAAGTCGCAAAGCGATTCCGGAACAAGAGATTCAAGGGACAAATGCATGTCGAACATGATGAAGGCGCTGGTGAAGGCCAAGGCCGAACCGGGCATCTGGATGGAAGAGGTGCCGGTGCCGGAAATCGGCCCCAACGACGTGCTGATCAAGGTCAGGAAGACCGCGATCTGCGGCACCGATGTCCATATCTACAATTGGGACCAGTGGGCGCAGAAGACTGTGCCGGTTCCGATGGTCACCGGCCATGAATTCGTCGGCACCGTCGCCGATTTCGGCGCGGCGGTCACCGAATACAAGGTTGGCCAGCGCGTGTCGGGCGAAGGCCACATCGTCTGCGGCCATTGTCGCAACTGCCGCGCCGGGCGAGGGCACCTTTGCCGCAACACGCTCGGCGTCGGGGTCAACCGGCCAGGTGCCTTCGGCGAGTATCTGGCAATCCCGCAGCACAATGTCGTGCCGATCCCCGACGACGTGCCGGACGAGATCGCCGCGATCTTCGATCCGCTGGGCAATGCGGTTCACACCGCTCTGTCCTTCGATCTGGTCGGCGAGGACGTGCTGGTCACCGGCGCCGGGCCGATCGGCATCATGGGAGCGCTGGTGGCGCAATGCGTCGGCGCGCGAAAAGTGGTCATCACCGACATCAATCCGGTGCGGTTGGCGCTGGCGAAAAAGCTCGGCGTCCAGCATGTCGTCGACGCCTCGAAGGAAAAGCTGCGCGACGTCATGCCGGCGCTCGGCATGACCGAGGGTTTCGACGTCGGTCTCGAAATGTCGGGCGCGGCGCCCGCCTTCCGCGACATGATCGATACCATGAACAATGGCGGCAAGATCGCCATTCTCGGCATCGCGCCCACCGGCTTCGAGATCGACTGGAACAAGGTCATCTTCAAGATGCTACATCTCAAAGGCATTTACGGCCGCGAGATGTTCGAGACCTGGTACAAGATGATCGCGCTGGTGCAGGGTCCGCTCGATGTTTCAGGTCTGATCACCCACCGCATCGGCATCGACGACTTCCAGACCGGCTTCGATGCAATGCGCAGCGGCAGCTCCGGCAAGGTGGTGATGGACTGGTAGGCGGTTGGTCGAAGAACGCAGCGGTGCACTGAAAGCCGTACTTCTGTTCCCGACCTAGCCCTTGCCCAGCGCCACCTCCAGCGCCGCCACTCCATTGATAATCGCCGCGCACTCGCGGGCGCTCAGCTTCGCCAGCAATTCCCGCTCGAAGGCCTTCGCCAGCGGCACCATTTCGCGATAGGCCGCAAGCCCCGCCTTGGTCAGGGTCAGATGCTCGACGCGGCGGTCGTTTTCATCGGGAGTTCGGGTCAGCCAGCGCCGCCGTTCAAGCTCGGCCACGGCGCGTGACACCTTGGTCTTGTGCATGGCCGATTGCTCGCCAAGGGCTGTCGCGGTCATCGTGCCGTGCTGGCCAAGCCCGGAAAGGGTGCGCCATTCCGGGCGGGTCAGGCCATGACTGTCCTTGTAAATCCCTGCGAATTCGCGGCTGACGGCGTCGGCGAGGCGATAGAGCCGGTAGGGAAGGAAGTTTTCCAGGTCGAGGATTTCCATGATTGCACATCCCGGCAGAAGCATTGGCATTGATAGTTACATTTTCGATGGTTACAAATGAAACCAGTTTGGTCAATTCCGGGAGGAAGCGATGGCCTTTTCCTATATGCCGGGCTTCGGCAACGACTTCGAAACCGAAACCTTGCCCGGCTCGCTGCCGCAGGGACGAAACTCGCCGCAGCGGCCGGCCTATGGCCTCTATGCCGAGCAGCTTTCCGGTTCGCCCTTCACCGCCCCGCGCGGTACCAATGAGCGCTCATGGCTCTATCGGATCCGGCCGAGCGTCAAGCACACCGGCCGTTTCAAGGCAGCGACCCATCCCCTGTGGAAGACCGCCCCCAATGTCGGTGACCACGAACTGGCGCTCGGCCAGTACCGCTGGAATCCGGTGCCGATGCCGAAGGAGCCGACCGATTTCATTCAGGGCATGCGCAGCATGACCACCGCCGGCGACGTGCTCGGGCAGACCGGCATGGCAGCGCATGTCTATGTCGCCAACACATCGATGGTCGACGATCATTTCTTCAATGCCGACGGGGAGCTGCTGGTCGTCCCGCAAGTTGGCTCCCTGCGTTTCGTCACCGAAATGGGTGTCATCGAGCTACGACCCGGCGAGATCGCCGTGCTGCCGCGCGGCCTCGTCTTCAAGGTGGAGCTCGTCGATGCCGAAGTGCGCGGCTATGTCTGCGAAAACTATGGCGCCAAGCTGACCCTGCCCGACCGTGGCCCGATCGGCGCCAATTGCCTGGCCAACCCGCGCGATTTCAAGACGCCTTGCGCCTGGTTCGAGGAGAAGGAGACGCCGTGCCGGCTGATCGTGAAATGGTGCGGCAATTTCCATGTCACCGAGATCGGCCATTCGCCGCTGGACGTCGTTGCCTGGCACGGCAACTACGCGCCCTACAAATATGATCTCGCCACCTTTTCACCGGTCGGCGCCATCCTGTTCGACCATCCCGATCCATCGATCTTCACCGTACTGACGGCGCCGAGCGGCGAGGAAGGCACCGCCAACATCGACTTCGTCATCTTCCCGCCGCGCTGGCTGGTGGCGGAGGATACGTTCCGGCCGCCCTGGTACCACCGCAACATCATGAGCGAGTTCATGGGGCTGATCCACGGCCAATACGACGCCAAGGAGGAAGGTTTTGTCCCCGGCGGCATCAGCCTGCACAATCTGATGCTGGCTCATGGACCGGATGCGCCTGGCTTCGAAAAGGCCTCGCGCGCGGACCTGGAACCGGTCAAGCTCGACAACACCATGGCCTTCATGTTCGAGACCCGTTTTCCGCAGATGCTGACCCGCTACGGCGCCGAACTGGAAACCCGGCAGGATAATTACATCGACTGCTGGGCCGACCTGAAGAAGCGCTTCAACGGCACCCCCGAGGGCGACTGGTCTTGAGCCGCGAGCCAATGCCGGACCGGCTGGTGCTTTTGGGCTCGAAGGGCGGTCCGGCACTGCGGCCGGGCGGACCATGGCCGAGCTCGTCGCTGCTTGAGATCGGCGGCCGGACCATTGTCGTCGACTGCGGGCTTGGCGTGACGCGCGCTCTGGTCGACGCCGGCATCGGGCTGAGGGCACTCGACCTGGTCTTTGTCACGCATCTGCATTCCGACCATGTGCTGGAACTCGGGCCGCTGATCCACACCGCCTGGACGGCGGGTCTGGCCACGCCGGTCGGCGTGTTCGGCCCGCCCGGCACCGGCCACTACTGGCGGCGCTTTTGTCAGGCGATGGAGTTCGACATCGAGATCCGCATCGTCGACGAGGGCCGGCCGGATGTTCGCGAACTGGTTTCGATCAACGAATTCGCCGAAGGCCTGGTTGTCGAGCAACGCGGCCTCAAGGTTTCGGCGCTGCGCGTCGACCATCCGCCGGTGACCGACTGCTTTGCGCTGCGCTTCGAGCATGGCGGGAAAAGCGTGGTGTTCTCCGCCGACACGGCCTTCTTTCCGCCGCTCGCCGATTTCGCCCAGGGCGCCGATATCCTCGTCCACGAAGCCATGCTGGAGGAAGGCATCGAGCGGCTGGTGGTCAAAACCGGCAACGGCGCGCGTCTGCGCGAACATCTGCTCGCCAGCCACAGCTTTGCCGGGGAGGCCGGGCGCATCGCCAGTGATGCCGGCGCGAAGAGGCTGGTGCTCAATCATCTCATTCCGGCCGACGATCCCGGGATCTTCGAGGCCGACTGGATCGCCGCTGTCAGGAAAACATGGGCCGGCGACTTGACGATCGCCCGCGACGGCCTTGTTGTGGAGTTCGCATGATCCCGAAAAGTGGAAACCGGTTTTCGCTGGAGATCATGCGTAAAACAAAAATCCAAAGCAGCGAGAAAGCTGCACAGGGAGAGGAAAAAGCCGCATGAAGCTTGCCACATTGAAGGACGGGACGCGTGACGGAAAACTCGTCGTCGTCTCGCGCGACCTGACACGCTTCACCGACGCCTCGTTCCTGGTGCGAACCCTGCAGGCAGCGCTCGACGACTGGCGCCGGATCGCGCCGCACCTCGCGACAATAGCGGAATCGCTGGAGAACAACGCGGTGCCGTCGGAGCGCTTCCACGAGCACGACGCCCTTTCGCCGCTGCCGCGTGCCTATCAATGGGCCGATGGCTCGGCCTATGTGAACCATGTCGAACTGGTGCGGAAGGCGCGCGGGGTCGAGATGCCGGCAAGCTTCTGGACAGACCCGCTGATCTACCAGGGCGGCTCCGACTCCTTCATTGCGCCGCGCGACCCGATCCGCATGGCCGACGAGGCCTTCGGCATCGACATGGAGGGGGAAGTCGCCGTTATCGTCGACGATGTGCCGATGGACGCCAGCCTCGATGAGGCACGCGCCGCGATCCGGCTGGTCATGCTGGTCAACGATGTGACGCTGCGCGCTCTGACCGGGCCGGAACTCGCCAAGGGTTTTGGTTTCTTTCAATCAAAGCCGTCCTCGGCCTTTTCGCCTGTGGCGGTGACGCCGGACGAACTGGGTGACGCCTGGGATGGCGGCAAGGTCAGCCTGCCGCTGCTCGCCGATCTCAACGGCAAGCCGTTCGGCCGCGCCAATGCCGGCGTCGACATGACTTTCGATTTTCCGGCGCTGATCGTCCACGCTGCCAGGACAAGGCCACTGGCATCAGGCACGATCATCGGTTCCGGCACGGTCTCCAACAAGCTCGACGGCGGGCCGGGCAAGCCGGTCTCGGCCGGCGGCGCCGGCTATTCCTGCATCGCCGAACTGCGCATGATCGAGACCATTGTATCAGGTGCGCCCAAAACGCCGTTCCTGCGCTTCGGCGACATGGTGCGCATCGAGATGAAGGACAGGACGGGTCATTCGATCTTCGGAGCCATCGAGCAGAAGGTCGAGAAATACGAAAGGTGAGGGAATGACGGGGGTCTATCTGCTGGCGGGGGTCTGGGCGCTAGCCACATTGGCGGTCTTCATCCTGGCGATCCGGCTGAGCTACCGCGTCGAGGCCCGCTCGCCGGACCTGACCAACCGCAGCGGCTTTCCGCGCAAGGCGATGATGTTCCACACCATCACCAACATGAAAGTCGCGCAGGACGAGGAAACGCAGGCCATGCGGCGGCGCATGAACAGGCTGTTGCTGATCGTTCTCGCCGGATTTGCGGTTCTGTGGGCGGGTTTGTATCTGGTCCGGTCTGCGGGATGATGTGATGAGCCTGCTGGATCATCTGCGCCGCATGGCGCGCAACAATCTCTGGTCGAACGATCGGCTCTATCGCGCCGTACTGTCACTTCAGCCCGGTGAATTCGAGGCCGAACGCACCAGCTTCTTCCCGTCGATCAAGGCGACGCTCAACCATATTCTGGCGGTCGATTATCTCTATCTCGATTTTCTCGAAGAGGGCGGCGTCGGTGCCGCGGCCCATGATGATTTCGAGCCCTTCGACGAACCGCAGCCGCTGTTTGCCGCGCAAGTCGCGGTCGACCGGCGCCTGATCGCCTTCTGCGATGGGTTGACGGAAGCCGATCTTGACCGCCGCGTCATCACCGACCGGCGCGAGGACGGCATGATCCCTGAAAGGATCGGCGACATCCTCGCCCATGTCTTCCTGCACGACATCCACCACCGCGGCCAGGTGCACGCCATGCTGTCCGGCACCTCGGTCGCGCCGCCGCAATTGGACGAGTTCCTGCTCGACTATGACATCAAGCTGAGGAAGGCAGAGGTCGAGCGGCTGGGACTTTAGTTGCCAATTCTCATCTTAAATAGTCGGCCCATCAACAGCTGAACTGGTGCCGATGCGTGGCAGAAGGCACACCCTCACCGGAGGCGGGAGGAGACGCGCTACCGGCTTGCCGCGTCGGGTGATCACGATCTCCTCGCCGGCCTTCGCGCGCCTCACGAGTTCCGACAGTCTAGCTCTGGCTTCGGTTATGGAGACGTTCACGGCTCGACCTCTTATGATCCGAACTTAAATCAAAGCCGATCGAGCCGCAAACGAGCTTGAGATTTCAGGCCGCCTTGCCATCCACCTTGATCACGCCGCGCTTGATCTGGTCCTGCTCGATCGATTCGAACAGGGCGCGGAAATTGCCCTCGCCAAAGCCTTCGTCGCCCTTGCGCTGGATGAACTCGAAGAAGATCGGGCCGATCACGGTCCTGGAAAAAATTTGCAGCAGGATCTTGGTCATGCCGCCGTCGACGACGCCTTCGCCGTCGATCAGGATGCCGTGCTTCTTCATGCGCTCGATCGGCTCGTCGTGGCCGTTCACGCGGTCATAGGACATGTCGTAATAGGTTTCCGGCGGGCCCGGCATGAACTTCAGCCCGTTCTCGGCCAGCCTGTCGGTGGCGGCGTAGATCTCGTCGGTACCCACCGCGATGTGCTGGATGCCTTCGCCATTGTACTTCTTCAGATATTCGGCGATCTGGCTGGTCTCGTCCTTGGACTCGTTGAGCGGAATGCGGATCTTGCCGCAGGGCGAGGTGATGGCGCGGCTGATCAGGCCGGTTATCTTGCCGTCGATGTCGAAGAAATGGATCTGCTTGAAGCCGAACAGATTGCGGTAGAAATCCCACCATTTGTCCATCTGGCCGCGATAGACATTGTGGGTGAGGTGATCGAGATAGTAGAAGCCGACGCCTTGCGGCCGCGGGTCGCGCGCGCCCAGCCACTCGAACTCGGCATCGTAGGCCGAGCCCTTCTTGCCATAGGTCTCGATGAAATAAAGCAGCGAGCCGCCGATGCCTGCTATGGCCGGCACGTCGAGCGCCTTGTCGTTGCCTTCGTAAGGCGTGGCGCCCTTGGCGACGGCGTGGTCGAAAGCGTGTTTGGCATCGACCACCCGCCAGGCCATCGAGGCGGCGCAGGGGCCGTGCTTGTCGGCGAACTTCATCGCGTGCGAGCCGGGCTCGGCATTGACGACATAGTTGATGTCGCCCTGGCGCCAGACGGTGATGTTTTTCGTGCGGTGCCTGGCCACCGCGACATAACCCATGCGGGTGAACAGTTCGGCGAGCTTTTCCGGCTCCGGATGCGCGAACTCGACGAACTCGAACCCATCGGTGCCGGCGGGGTTGTCCTTGCTGATCTTGGCGGGCGGGGCGTCGTGCGGGAAGGGGCCCATGATATTCCTCCGGATCTGGCTTGGCCTGAAAAGGCCACCTGATGCCATCATAGCGCGGAGCCGATGCATGGTGCTTGCATTCAAACGCTTGAAATGATCAGTTCATGCGTGAAGCGTGCATGATGAAGGGCAAATCCATGGATGAGACGCGCATTGATCAGTTCGACCGCAAGATAATGGCGCTCTTGCAGGACGATGCGGGGCTAGGCAACAGCGATTTGTCGGAGCGAGTGAACCTGTCGGCGTCGCAATGCTCACGCCGCCGCCAGCGGCTCGAGGAGGACGGCTACATCAAGGGCTATCACGCCGTGCTCGACCGCGACAAACTCGGCTTCTCGCTGGTCAACGTCATTTCGGTCACGCTCGCGACCCACAACCGCGACAATGCCAGGCGCTTCGGCGAACTGGTGGCGCGGCTGCCGGAAGTGCAGGAGGCACATGCATTGACCGGCGAGATGGACTATATCCTGAAAGTTGTGACGCCCGACCTGAAATCGCTGTCGGAATTCGTCAACGGCGTGCTCCTGCCGCATGAATCGGTACAGCATGTGAAGACGGCGATTGTGCTGGAAACGCTGAAGGAAACCGGCGCGCTGCCGATTTGAACTCTTCGGCGGAGCCTGCGCAATATGGAATTGCCAGACCTGTGGTGAACCATGTCCAACTTTCAGCTTGCCGGCATAATCCTCTTTATGGTCGGGCTGGTGCCGTTCACGATCGCCGGCCTGATTTTCCTACGGTACGATTGCCCGAATTGGAACGCGTCGCTTTTGCGCGATACAAGTTGGTCATGGTGGGTTCGCAAGATTGGTTTTGAGGGCATCCTGGCCGATCCGAAGTCCCGCTGGTGGTGCGGAATCGGCTTTTCAATCTGTGTCTCGGGTTTTGTCTTGCTGGTCGTGAGCACGATCCCACTCGGTACGCTCGTGCCTTTCATCGCTCTTCTAGGGCTTCTTTTTGGCATCCGAAGCTTCGTCGCCAAAGGGCGCCAATAAGCTCACGCCGATCAGGTACGCTCACCCCTTAGACTGCTGGATCAGCCCGTAAAGGTTGGTGCAACGTGCGCCGGAACGGCAATAGGCGAACACCGGGCCGTTGAGCTCGTCGAGTGCCTCGGCCTGGTCCTCGACATTCTCGGCCGTGATCTGGCCGCTGATGACGGGAATGTAGCGGAAGGCGAGCCCCGCGGCTTCGACCGCTGCCTTGACGGTGTCGGCCGCGGGCTGGCCGGGCTGCTCGTCATCGGGCCGGTTGCAGATGACGCTCTTGAAGCCGGCAGCCTTGATGGCGGCGACGTCTTCAGGTTGGATCTGGCCCGAGACCGAATAGTTCTCACTGATCTCGCGGTATTCCATGGCAGCATCCTCGCAATCTGGTTTGATGGAGAGTCTTGCCACTCCCTGACGTGGTCGGCAACTACTTCCTATGCCGCGGCCGTCTGAGCAAGCCGTGCTCTGGCGAAACGCGCCACGACGATGCCGGCGATCACCGCCGCGACAAAGATCGCCGTCGCGGAGGAACCGAGACCAAGCGCGGGAATGGCGCCGCCGGGACAGAAGCCGGCAATGCCCCAGCCGATGCCGAAGACAGCGGCGCCGCCGGCCAGCTCCGCGTCGATGGGGCGCTTTGTCGGCAACGCGAACTCGGTTTCGAACACCGGTGCCTTGCGGCGCCGGAATATCAGGCGATAGCCGGTGAAGGCGACCGCAAGGCCGCCACCCATGACGAAGATCAGGCTCGGATCCCAGGTGCCAGCGATGTCGAAGAAGTTCAGCACCTTGGCTGGATTTATCATCCCGGACACGGCGATGCCGAGCCCGAAAATCCCGCCGATGAGAAATGCCGAGACGAGCTTGTTCACGGGCTCAGCCTCCGATCACATGGCGGATGATGAAGACGGTGACGAAGGCTGTGACCATGAAGATCGCGACGGCGACGATCGAGCGTGGCGATAGCCGCGCCATGCCGCAAATGCCGTGTCCGCTCGGGCAACCGCCACCGAAATGCACGCCGATGCCGACCAGGAAGCCGCCACCGACAAGTGCCAGCGTCGGCACGGGCACGCTGAAGGCGATGTGTCCGCCGACAGTCTGATAGAGAAGCGGCGCCGCCACGGCGCCGGCGAGAAAGGCTGCCCGCCAGCGCCATTCAGGCGAAAGCGGCGGGATGACACCGGTCAGGATGCCGGTCATCCCGGCAATCCGCCCATGCAGTGCCATCAAGAGCACCGCCGACAGGCCAATAAGAGCGCCGCCAAGCAGTGACTGGAAAGGCGTAAAGTCTGTCATGGCGATGCCGGCTTTTTGATCCACGGTCGATCCGCGTCTTTGCGTACTCGATACCATGGCGCAGATAGACATTTTCGGCGCGGAATCCAGCTCAAACTGCCAGAACGCAAACAGAAAGGCGGAGACCGGCTCCGCCTTTCCGGAGAGGGCCGCGTCAGCTGCCGAGGATGGCGCCTTTGATCTGACGGATGTTGTTGTGCATCATGTCGATATAGGTCGAGGCCGGGCCGTCGGGCTGCGACAGCGCGTCCGAATAGAGCGTGCCGCCCACCTTGATACCGGTTTCGCTGGCGATCTGCTCGATCAGGCGCGGGTTGGTGATGTTCTCGACGAAGATCGCCGCGGCCTTGTCCTGCTTCACCTGGGTGACCAGCTTGGCGACGTCGGCGGCGGACGGTTCGGAGTCCGTCGAGATGCCTTGCGGGGCGAGGAAGGTCAGGCCGTATGCGTGCTCGAAATAGCCGAAGGCGTCATGCGAGGTGATGACGACGCGTTTCGCTTCGGGGATCGACTGGATCGCGGTCTTCACTTCGCCCTCCAGTGCATCGAGCTTCTTGGTATAGGCGGCGGCATTGGTCTGGTAGCTGACACAGCCGTCGGAGTCGGCCGCGCAGAAGGCTTCGGCGATGTTCTTCACGTAGATCCTGGCATTGGCGATCGACTGGAACGCGTGCGGATCGGTGACCGTCTTGCCGCCGCCGGTGCCGGCGCCTTCGGCCGCGTCGGCGTCGGCGAATTCAGGTTTGAAATCGATCGGCGTCACGCCTTCGGTCAAGGTGACGATCGACGCCTTGGTGGCGCTGGCATCGACCAGCCTTTGCAGAAAACCTTCGAAATGCAGGCCATTGACCAGCACGATGTCGGCCTTGGCCATGGCCACCGCGTCGGCCGGGCTCGGCTCGTAGACATGGGCGTCGCCATCCGGACCGACGATGGTGGTGACATCGATGCGGTCGCCGCCGACATTTTTGGCAAAATCGGCAATGACGGTGAAGCTGGCGACCACTTTCAACGGTGCCGCGAAGGCCGACGATGCGCCAAAGGCGGTTAATGTTATAACGCTCATTGCCAGGGCGGCGCGGATCGATTTCAGCATGGGCGATCTCCTTCTAGGGGCGGGGGTGGGATCAGGCCGTTCTGTGACGGTGATGGATGATGCGGGCGCGCAGAATGCCGCGCGTGCCGAACAGGATCGAGGCGAAATAGACGACCCCGGCGGACAGGATGATGGCCGGGCCGGATGGCAGCGACGCGTGATAGGACAGAAGCAGCCCGGCGATGCACGAGCCAAAGCCGATCAGCACGGCCAGCACGCACATCGGCTCGACGCGCACGGTCCAGAAGCGGGCGGCAGCCGCCGGCAGCATCATCAGCCCGACCGAAAGCAACGTGCCGAGCGCCTGGAAGCCACCGACGAGGTTGAGCACGACGAGGCCGAGGAAGATGAAATGCACCGGACTGCCGAGCCGGCTGACCGAGCGCAGGAACAGCGGATCAAGGCATTCGGCGACCAGCGCCCGCCAGAAGATGGCGAGGCTGACCAAAGTGACGGCAACAATCCCGCCGATCAGCGTCAGCGCTTCGTTGTTCAGTGCCAGCACCGTACCGAACAGCACGTGCATGAGATCGACGCTGGAGCCGCGGATCGACACCATCAGCACGCCGATGGCGAGCGAAATCAGATAGAATGCCGCCATCGAGGCGTCCTCACGCTGGATGGTGAAGCGCGAGACGGCGCCGGCGCCGAGCGCGACGATGATGCCGGCGATCAACCCGCCGATGGTCATCGGCAGGATCTCCAGCCCATAGAGCAGGAAGCCGGCGGCGGCACCCGGCAGGATGGCATGCGCCATGGCGTCGCCGGACAGGCTCATGCGCCGCAGCATCAGGAAGACGCCGACCGGGCAGGCGCCGAGCGACAGCATCAGCGAGCCGACCAGCGCCCGCTGCATGAAACCGAAATCGGCGAAGGGCGCAATGAAAAGGCCGTAAAGCGCGTCCATCAGGCAGCCCTCGGTCCGGCGCCATGGTGATGATCATGCCCGGGAGCATGGCCATGATGGTCGTGATCGTGGCCATGATCATGAGCGTGCTCGTCTGGCTCGCACCAGGGCGCATTCTCTTCCCAGGCCTCGTGGAAACGGCGGGCGCGCAACAGGTTCTCCGGCTTCAGCGTTTCCCTGGTCTCACCCCAGGCGATCGGCTGGCGCGCCAGTAGCAGCGTTTCGGGGAAGTTCTGGCGCACCAGATCCAGATCGTGGACGACCACCATGATGGTGCGCTCCTCGCCATGCCAATGCTTGATCAATGCGATCAGGTCGCCAACCGTCTTGGCGTCGACCGCATTGAACGGCTCGTCGAGCAAGATGAGGTCGGCGTCCTGCAGCAAGACCCGCGCGAACAGCGTGCGCTGCAGCTGGCCGCCTGACAGCGTGTCGATCGGCCGCTTTTCGAAGCCGCCGAGACCGACGGCCATCAGCGCCTGGCTGACGGCATCGCGATCTTCCCTGGTGTGGCGGCCGAGCAGTCCGCGCCGTGGCCACAGGCCGAGCGAGACCAGGTCGACCACCCGCGCCGGGAAGGAGCGGTCAAGCTCCGACTGCTGCGGCAGATAGGCGGCACGCACGCCGGGCGCGCGGATGACCTCGCCGGCCATCGGCTTCAGGACACCGACAATTCCCTTCATCAGCGTCGATTTGCCGGAGCCGTTGGCGCCGACGACAGCGGTCAGCGAGCCCTTGCGGATCGTGCCGTCAAGGTGATGGATCGCCGGGTGGCTGTTGTAGCCCAGCGTCAGGTCGCGGAATGTCAGGCATGTATTTGTCATTCTGCGATCCGTGGAGGCAGCGAGATGCGGCTGCTGGCAGTGGGCGATTGGATATGTGATGTTATTACATTAGTCAACAAGCCAATCGGGCGGAATTGCGGCTGCCGGTCAACTTGCCGTGTGTGGATATCATAGGTCGTTGGCTCAACGGGAATTGCCGGGGCGACCTTGCCCGAAGCCGGCCGCAACTCTAAACAGGCGCGACCACAAAGGAAGGAACCATCCAATGAGCATTCGTCGCATCGATGTTGGCCCGCGCATGAGCCAGATCGTCATTCACGGCAACACCGTCTATCTGGCCGGTCAGGTCGGCGCGCCGGACGGGAATGTCGCTTCGCAGACCCGGGACATCCTGGCGGCCATCGACGAACTGCTGGCCAAGGCCGGCTCCGACAAGACCAAGATCCTGCAGGCGATCATCTGGCTGGCCGATATGAGCACCTTCGCCGAGATGAACGGCGAATGGGACAAGTGGGTGCCGCAAGGCAACACGCCCGCCCGCGCCACCGGCGAAGCAAAGCTCGCCGGACCGGAATATCTGGTCGAGATCATTATTACGGCGGCGATTTGACTTCTACCTCCCCCTCGTGGGGAGGTCGGACCGAAGGTCCGGGTGGGGGCCGGCGCCGCCCCCCGTTTCGCCAGCCTTGCTTCGCAATGCCGGCTCGCCGACCCTCCCCACGAGGGGGAGGGTAAAAAACTACCCCTGCGACGGCGTGAATCGCGCCACCAGCGTGTGGCTCTCCGCCGCGTAGGTGAAGCGGACATGGGTGACCGGATGTTCGGCGCTCCATGTCCGACGCTCGACCACCAGGCAAGGCGCGCCGGCCGCGATGTCGAGCGACGCCGCGATGTGCTTGTCGGCGGCAACCGCGCGAATGCGGTGCTCGGCTTCGCTCCACGGCACGCGGCCGATCAGCCATGGCCCTGGTGCCGAGCCGAGAAATTCCTCGTCGCCTGCTTCAGGCACGGCGGCCAGGTTGATCAGCCGCTGCTCATGCGCGAACGGCCGCTTGCCGGCGAAATGCCGGCATTCCAGTGCCAGCACCCGCGCGGCGGCACCGAGCTCCAGCAAGGCGCGGTCCTCGGCGTCGCTGCGCCTTTTGTGCCGCGCCACGCGCTCGTACCGATAGGGCAAGCCGAGTGCTTCGACCTCGACCCGGATGTCGTGGATTTCCAGCACCGCCGCTTGCGACTGCGGCTGGCGCACAAAGCTGCCGGAGCGGCGGCGTCGCTCGATCAGTCCGGCCTTGGCGAGCTGCGACAGCGCCTTATTCACCGTCATGCGCGAGCAATTGTATTGCGCGCTCAGCTCGTGCTCGAACGGGATGCGATGGCCGGGCGCCCAGGCACCGGACATGATGCGTTCCCTGATGTCGGACAGGATGCGCTGGTGCAGCGAGCCGCCACCTTCCGCATCCGCTGTCTCGATCACGCTCATGCCGAAAGCGCCGTCATCACGCTGCGAAACCGCTCGGCGATGGACCCGCGCCTTGCATGCCGGCCGCCGCTGACCTGTTTGTCGCCATGCACCCAGACGCAGTCGACCTTGCCGCCATTGGCGAAGATCCAGGCGTCAAGGATCGCGTCACCGGTCTTGCCGGCCAGCGAGGGATTGCTGGCGTCGAGCGAGACGAGATCGGCAGATGCGCCCGTGGCGATCTCCGAGGCCCCGGCACCAAGGGCGACACTGCCGCCGTCGAGCGCGGCATCGAACAGCCCGCGTCCGGTCGAGCCGCCGGCCACCGCCAGCACGTTGCGGGCGCGGTGGGCGAGGCGCTGCGAATATTCGAGCTGGCGCAACTCGTCGGGCAGGCCGATCAGCACGTTGGAATCGGAGCCAACGCCGAAGCGGCCGCCGTGCTCCCTGAACAGCGGCGCCGCAAAAGTGCCGTCACCGAGATTGGCCTCGGTGATCGGGCAAAGGCCGGCGATCGCTCCGCTTTTCGCCATGCCGACCGTTTCCGCATCGGTCATGTGCGTGGCGTGGATCAGGCACCAGCGCTTATCGACCTTCGCTTGGCCAAGCAGAAATTCGACCGGCCGCGCGCCGGACCAGGCAAGACAATCCTCGACCTCCTTCACCTGCTCGGCGACGTGGATGTGGATCGGCCCATCCGGAGCTATAGTGGCCACCTCGGTCAATTCCTCCGGTGTCGCGGCACGCAAACTGTGCGGAGCAACGCCGACGACAGCCTGATTCAACGCGCGAACCGATTCGCGGCTTTTCTCAACAAGCCGGGAGAACCTGCCCACATCGTTGATGAATCGCCGTTGGCCTTCGTTTGGCGCGGCGCCGCCGAACGAGGAATGGGCATAGAACACCGGCAGCAGCGTCAGGCCGATACCCGTTTCGCCGGCCGCGGCCGCGATGCGCTCGGCCATCTCGGCAAGGTTGGCATAGGGTTTTCCGTCGCGGTCGTGATGCAGATAGTGAAATTCGCCGACGCGGGAAAAACCGGCCTCCAGCATCTCGACATAGAGCTGCGCGGCGACCGCCTCGACCTGATCGGGCGTCATCGACAGGGCGAAGCGATACATCACCTCGCGCCAGCTCCAGAAACTGTCGGCGGAGGGGCCGCGAAGTTCTGCCAATCCGGCCATGCCGCGCTGGAAGGCGTGGCTGTGCAGATTGGGCATGCCCGGCAGCAGGATCGCGTGACGTTCGTCCCCGGCCAACGCCGTGGCTCCCGGCTCGACGGCTGTGATGCGCCCGTGGGCGAAAGTGATCCGCACATTGCTGTGCCAGCCATTGGGAAGGAGCGCCTGTTCCGCGAAGATATCAGTCACTTTTCTCTCCGGTTTCCTGTCTCGGATGCGATGATGGTACTTGCAGTGCGCTTCAATATGTATATACATAATCGCCACCGATTGAAACGGAAAAGATGATGGCTGCAGAGAACAAAAGCCGGGCAGGGGGTCTTCGTCTGTGGCGCAATGCGCGCCTGGCGACCATGGCCGAGGGGTCTGCCGGACTTGGCGTCGTAGACCACGGCGCGGTCGCCGCGCGTGACGGCCGCATCGTTTATGCCGGTCCGGAATCGGGGATGCCCGCAACGCTTGCCCAAGGTGCCGAGATGATCGATTGCGAGGGCCGCTGGATCACGCCGGGCCTGATCGATTGCCACACCCATCTTGTCCATGCCGGCAACCGGGCCAACGAGTTCGAGATGCGGCTGGCCGGCGCCACTTATGAAGAGGTCGCCAGGGCCGGTGGCGGCATTGTCTCCTCGGTCAAATCCTTGCGTGCCGCCAGCGAAGACGATCTTGTCGCGCAATCGCTGCCACGCCTCGACGCGCTGATCGCCGAGGGAGTTACCACCGTCGAGATCAAGTCGGGCTACGGGCTCGATCTGGAAAACGAAAAGAAGTCGCTGCGGGCCGCCCGCCAGCTCGGCGAACAGCGGCCAGTGACGATCCGCACAACCTTTCTTGGCGCCCATGCGTTGCCGCCGGAAGCCAAGGGCGACAAGGACGCCTTTATCGATCTGGTCGCAAAGGAAATTCTCCCGGCGGTTGCCGCCGAGGGGCTGGCCGACGCCGTCGACGGTTTTTGCGAGGGCATTGCCTTTTCGCCGGAGCAGATGACGCGCGTCTTCGACGCGGCCAAGATGGCAGGCCTGCCGGTCAAGCTCCATGCCGATCAGCTGTCCAACCTGCATGGTGCCGAACTCGCCGCCCGCTATGGCGCGCTGTCGGCCGATCATCTCGAATACACCGATGAGGCAGGCGCCATGGCGATGGCGAAGGCGGGAACGGTGGCGACGATCCTGCCCGGCGCCTACTACTTCATTCGCGAAACCAAGAAGCCGCCGATCGGCCTGTTCCGCCAGCACGGCGTCAGGATGGCTGTCGCCACCGACAACAATCCCGGCACCTCGCCGCTGACCTCGCTGTTGCTGACCATGAACATGGCGGCGACCCTGTTCGGCCTGACGGTCGACGAATCCCTGGCCGGCATTACCCGCGAAGCCGCCCGCGCGCTCGGCCTGCTGGCCGAAACAGGGACGCTCGAAGCCGGAAAATCCGCCGATCTGGCGATCTGGAACATCGAGCGCCCCGCCGAACTCGTCTACCGCATGGGCTTCAACCCGCTGCATGCCCGCATCTGGAGAGGACAATGACCGAACTGACCCTGAAGCCCGGCAATGCGACGCTGGCCGACTGGCGCGCCATCTACCGTGGCGCCGTGCCGAAGCTTGAGGATGCCTGCCGGCCAAAAATCAAGGCGAGCGCCGAGGCCGTCGCTAGGATCGTCGCCAAGGGCGAGCCGGTCTATGGCATCAACACCGGCTTCGGCAAACTGGCCAGCGTGCGCATCCCCGCCGGGGACCTCGAGACCTTGCAGCGCAACATCGTGCTGTCGCATGCCGCCGGCGTCGGCGAGCCGATGCCGGTCGCTGTCTGCAGGCTGATGATGGCGCTGAAGCTGGCCAGCCTGGCGCAGGGCGCCTCCGGCGTGCGGCCGCAGACCATCGAGCTGCTCGAAGCAATGCTGGCCAACGACGTCATCCCTGTGGTGCCGGCGCAAGGCTCCGTCGGCGCCTCCGGCGATCTTGCCCCGCTGTCGCACATGACGGCGGTGATGATCGGTGTCGGCGAATGTTTTACCCCGCACGGCCGCTTTCCAGCCAAGGTCGCCTTCGTCTCGCACGGGCTGGAGCCGGTGACATTGGGCGCCAAGGAAGGCCTGGCACTGCTTAACGGTACGCAGTTTTCGACCGCCTATGCGTTGGCCGCTCTGTTCGAGGCCGAAGTGCTCTACCAGTCGGCGCTGATCGCCGGTGCCTTGTCGACCGACGCGGCAAAGGGCTCCGACGCGCCCTTCGACCCGCGCATCCACATGCTGAGAAAGCATCGCGGCCAGATCGAGACGGCGGACACGCTGCGCAATCTGATGGCCGGCAGCGCCATCCGCGAGTCGCATCGGGTTGGCGACGAGCGCGTGCAGGATCCTTATTGCCTGCGCTGCCAGCCGCAAGTGATGGGTGCGGCACTCACCGTCCTGCGTCAGGCGGCGGATACGCTTGGCACCGAGGCCAATGGCGTCACCGACAATCCGCTGATCTTCGCCGAGGATGACACCGCACTTTCCGGCGGCAATTTTCATGCCGAGCCGGTGGCCTTCGCCGCCGACATGATCGCGCTCGCCGTCTGCGAGATCGGCTCGCTGTCGGAGCGCCGCATCGCCATGCTGGTCGATCCCGCGCTGTCCGGCATGCCGGCCTTCCTGACGCCCAAGCCCGGCCTGAACTCCGGCTTCATGATCCCGCAGGTGACGGCGGCGGCACTCGTTTCCGAGAACAAGCAGAAGGCCTATCCGGCCAGCGTCGATTCCATCCCGACCTCGGCCAATCAGGAAGACCACGTTTCGATGGCGGCGCATGGCGCGCGCCGCCTGATCGGCATGGTCGAGAATGCAACGGCGGTGATCGGCATCGAACTGCTGGCCGCGGCGCAAGGCTGCGACTTCCATGCGCCGCTGGCGTCGAGCGGTGCCCTGGAGGCGGTGCGCAAGCTGGTCCGGGCCGAGGTGCCGCACCTCGACAATGACCGGCATTTCCACCCCGACATGGAAAAGGCCATCGCCATGGTGCGCAGTGGTGCGACCATCAAGGCAGCCGGCGCGGTAACGCTGCCGTCGATCTCAGGAGCCTGAACATGACCGACTGGCTCACAGTAACCGAAGGCACGGCACCTTTGCTGGTGTCGATCCCGCATACCGGTATCGATCTCGCCGGCATCGACAACCGGCTGGTCTCGCCCTGGCTCGGCCGGCGCGACTGCGACTGGTGGATCGACCAGCTCTACGATTTCGCCGCCGACCTTGGCGCGACGGTTGTGCATACTTCGATCTCGCGCACCGTCATCGACGTCAACCGCGATCCCTCCGGCGCCTCGCTCTATCCGGGGCAGACGACGACGACGCTTTGCCCGACAGAGACTTTCGACGGCGATCCGCTTTACCTGCCCGGCGGGGAACCGATGCCGGCGGAAATCAGCCAGCGCTATCAGTCGTATTTCGCACCCTACCATGAAATGTTGGGGTACCAGGCCACCAGACTGCGCGGCATGCATCCGAAGGTCGTGATCTACGATTGCCACTCGATCCGCTCGGTTCTGCCGCGTCTCTTCTATGGCACGCTGCCGGTGTTCAATCTCGGCACCAATGACGGCCAGACCGCCGACCCGGCGCTGCAGGAGCTGGTCGTCCAGGTCATGGCCAAAACCGGCGACAGCTATGTCATCAACGGCCGTTTCAAGGGTGGCTGGATCACGCGCTACTTCGGTAATCCGCAAGGCGGCTTCCATGCGCTGCAGATGGAGCTTGCCAATCGCGGCTACATGCATGAGCCCGAGGGCAAGGGTGAACCGGACAATTGGCCGGTGCCCTACGATGCGGCGTTCGCCGCACCCATGGCCGCGAAACTGAAGAAGATTCTCGAGACCGCGATCACCTGGGCGCAGAGCTGAAATTCGATCCTTTATGGAGTGACGACATGAACAATCCTCGCCACAACATTCGCGAAGTCCGCAGCCCGCGCGGCACGGAAATCAGCGCCCGCTCCTGGTTGACGGAAGCGCCGCTGCGCATGCTGATGAACAATCTCGACCCGGACGTCGCCGAAAACCCCAACGAGCTGGTCGTCTATGGCGGCATCGGGCGGGCGGCGCGGACCTGGAACGACTTTGACCGCATCGTTGCATCCTTGAGGACGCTGGCCGATGACGAGACTTTGCTCGTGCAGTCGGGCAAGCCGGTCGGCGTCTTCCGCACCCATTCCGACGCTCCCCGCGTGCTGATCGCCAATTCCAACCTGGTGCCGCATTGGGCAACCTGGGAGAAATTCAACGAGCTCGATAAGAAAGGCCTGATGATGTACGGCCAGATGACGGCCGGCTCGTGGATCTACATCGGGACGCAAGGCATCGTGCAGGGCACCTACGAGACCTTCGTCGAGGCCGGCCGCCAGCACTATGGCGGCAATCTTCGGGGCAAATGGATCCTGACCGCCGGCCTCGGCGGCATGGGCGGCGCACAGCCGCTCGCCGCCGTCATGGCCGGCGCCTGCTGCCTGGCGATCGAATGCAACCCGGATTCGATCGATTTCCGCCTGCGCACCCGCTATGTCGACGAGAAGGCCGAGACGCTCGATGAGGCGATGGCGATGATCGAGCGCTGGACCAAGGCAGGCGAGGCGAAGTCCGTAGGCCTGCTCGGCAATGCGGCCGAGATCGTTCCGGAAATGTTCAGGCGCGGCATTCGCCCCGATATGGTCACCGACCAGACCTCTGCCCACGACCCCATCAACGGCTATCTGCCGAAGGGCTGGACGATGGCTGAGTGGCGTGAGAAGCGCGTCAGCGACCCGAAGGCAGTTGAAAAAGCCGCCCGCGCCTCGATGCGCGAACATGTCGAGGCAATGGTAGCGTTCTGGAACGCCGGCGTGCCGACGCTTGACTATGGCAACAACATCCGCCAGGTGGCCAAGGAGGAAGGGTTCGAGAACGCCTTCGCTTTCCCCGGTTTCGTGCCGGCCTATATCCGTCCGCTGTTTTGCCGCGGCATCGGCCCGTTCCGCTGGGCAGCCCTGTCGGGCGACCCGGAGGACATCTACAAGACCGACGCCAAGGTGCGCGAACTGACGCCCGGCAACACCCACCTGCACAACTGGCTCGACATGGCGCGCGAGCGCATCGCCTTCCAGGGCCTGCCGGCACGCATATGCTGGGTCGGCCTCGGCGACCGGCACAGGCTCGGCCTCGCCTTCAACGAGATGGTGGCCAAGGGCGAGCTGAAGGCGCCTGTCGTGATCGGCCGCGATCATCTCGATTCCGGCTCGGTCGCCTCGCCGAACCGCGAGACGGAATCGATGAAGGACGGCTCGGACGCGGTGTCCGACTGGCCGCTGCTCAACGCCTTGCTCAACACCGCGTCGGGCGCCACCTGGGTGTCGCTGCACCATGGCGGCGGCGTCGGCATGGGCTTCTCGCAGCATGCCGGCATGGTCATCGTCGCCGACGGCACGCGCGAAGCGGCCAGGCGCCTGGAGCGGGTGTTGTGGAACGATCCGGCGACCGGCGTCATGCGCCACGCCGACGCCGGCTACGACATCGCCATCGAATGCGCCAGGCAGCACCAGCTCAACCTGCCGGGCATCCTCGGGTGATTGGCTGAACCGATGCGCGTCCTGCGGGCAGCCGAATACCGGTCGATGCCGTGGAAGAACGGCGGCGGGGTGACGACGGAAGTCGTTGTCTCACCCGCAGGCGCCGGGCTCGACGACTTCGACTGGCGCGTCTCGATGGCGCGCGTCGAAGGCAGCGGTCCATTCTCGCAATTTGCCGGTATCGATCGCACGCTTGCCGTGCTCGAAGGCGAGGGCATCGAGCTCGATATTGCTGGCCGCGCGCCGATATCGGTCACCAGGGCGACCGACCCGATTTCCTTCCCGGCTGACGTGCCGACCGCGGCCGAGCTGATCGGCGGGCCGATCACTGACCTCAATGTCATGACCCGCCGCGGCCGGATGACGCATTCGGTCGAACGCCTGGTGGTTTCGAACCCTGTGGAAATCAGGACGGCGACCGGGACAACCCTCGTCCTGTGCCTGAACGGCGACGTCACCGTACCCGGCACCGAGCCGGTTCACCTCGGGCCGCTCGACACGCTGCTGCCCGGCCCGGACATCGCCAGCCTCTTTATCCAGTCCGTCCATGACACGACACTGTTCGTGATCCGGATCGGCGGCATCTCCGGCAACGATTAACGCTTGTTTCCAAACATGATCGCGGTGTCGGCCAAATATAGCGTAAGCTGCTGGCGGCATCACGAAAAAGCCTGAATCCTCTCCGTCGATCGCGCTTGACGGGAACAGGGGCGATCGTCGTTGAAACTTTTGCCGAGAGATGACGCCCTGTCGTGGTGCGGAAACAAACTTTCGGCAAGTGGGACTAATGCAACCAATTGCATTTGAATCGGTTTTAGGGCCATTGCCGTGGCGGTGACGCCGCTCAGTGCCGCATACGGAATTTTCAATGAATATTCAGACGACCCCTGCCCAAATCGAGAAGACGAGCGCGAGCTTCCCGGCCATCACGGAAGAGCCGATCCGTTCCAATTTCCTGCCCGAAGAGCGTCTTCGCCTGCTTGGCGAAAGCCTGGCAAAGGGCGATCTCACCGATCTGTTCGGCCTGACGCCGTTCGATTTTCAGGCCCGTATCCGCGACAGCGCCAAGAGGATTTTGGAAGTCTACCGCTCGACCAATGCGGCGCAGGCGAGGGGCGAGACCATCACGCCGGCGGCGCAGTGGCTGCTCGACAACAATTACCTGGTCGAAGAAACCATTTTCCAGGTCAAACGCGATCTGCCGCGTCGCTTCTATCGCCAGCTGCCCAGCCTGAAACTGCCCGATGGCGGCAGTGTGCCGCGCGCGCTGGCGCTGGCCTGGACCTATGTGGCGCATTCCGACAGTTCCGTCTCGGCGACGATGTTCAAGTCCATCGTCCAGGGCTTCCAGTCGGTCGAGCCGCTGAAGATCGGTGAACTCTGGGCGCTGCCGTCGCTTCTGCGCTTCGTCCTGATCGAAAATCTCCGCCGGCTGGCGGTCAGGGTCAACCGCACCCGGCAGATGCGCCAGATCGCCAACGATGTCGCCGACCAGGTTCTGGCGACCGACGACAGCCCGGACCGGCAGGCGATCCTGTCCAAGTTCAGCGCTCACGCACAGGACACCACCTTCGCCACCCAGCTGCTCTACCGCTTGCGCGATGGATCGCAAAATGCCGGCAAGGCCTTGGAATGGCTGGAAGGCGAGCTCGAAAAGACCGGCTCCGACGCCGAGGAAATCATCATTTCCGAACATCACACGCTGTCCAGCGGCAATGTGACGACCGGAAACATCATCCGCGGCCTGCGCCTCATCAACGACGTCGACTGGACGGTTTGGTTCGAAGGCGTCAGCCGCATCGACACCGTGCTACGGGAACGCACCGATTTCGCGGCGCTCGACTTCTTCTCGCGTGACCAGTACCGGACCGCGATCGAGGAACTGGCGCGCCGCTCCGACCTTTCGGAATATCGCGTCGCCGAGAAGGCCATCGAGCTGGCCGGCCACGCAGCCAGCGACACCATGCCAGGCGACGATGAAGTCGATGCCGTTCCGGTCGCATCCGCCCACACCGATGTCGGTTTCTTTCTCGTCGGCCCACGCCGGCTGGAACTGGAGAAATCGATCGGCTACCGGCCGACCATCAGCCAGACGGCCAAGCGTGCCTTCCGCAAGACCGGATGGCTTGGCATCGTCGTACCGGTCTTCGCGCTGACGGCCCTGCTTCTCGTCCTCTCCGGCAACGCGCTGGCCAATCTCGGCCTGTCGGTGCCGTCGATCGTCTTGATGCTGGCGCTGTTTGCCGTGCCGGCCAGCGAGGGCGCGCTCGCCTTCTTCAACACCGTCGTATCGCTGTTCCTGAAACCGACGCGCCTCGTCGGCTATGATTACAGGCACGGCGTACCGCCCGAGGCGCGCACGCTGGTGGTGGTGCCGTCGCTGATCGGCTCACGCGACGACGTCGAGGAGAACATCCGCAATATCGAGGTGCATCATCTCGCCAACACGGCGGATGAGATCCATTTCGCGCTGCTGTCGGACTGGCCCGACAGCAAGACCGAGATCGATGCGGCCGATACCGAAATCCTCGAATTCGCCCGCAACGAGATCGCTCGTCTCAACGCCCGCTACCCCTCAGAAGGCGCGCCGCGTTTCTACATCCTGCACCGGCGCCGGCTGTTCAATGCGGCGCAAGGATCCTGGATGGGCTGGGAGCGCAAGCGCGGCAAGCTGCACGAGCTCGACCTTCTGCTGCGCGGCGACAGCGACACCACATTCCTGCCGCTCGACGTGCCGCTGCCGGAGAACGTCGTCCATGTGATGACGCTCGATGCCGACACGCGCACCACCCGCGACGCGGTCGCGACCCTGGTCGGCAAGCTCTGCCATCCGCTCAACCGTCCGCATTTCGATGCCGCCAGACGCGTCGTCACGGCCGGCTACGCGATCCTGCAGCCGCGCATCACCGCGTCGCTGACGAGCGGCGACGACGCGTCGTTTTTCCAGCGGGTCTTCTCGGCCAATCGCGGCCTCGACCCTTATGTCTTTGCCGTGTCCGACCTCTATCAGGACGTCTTCGGCGACGGCTCCTTCACAGGCAAGGGCCTCTATCACGTCGACGCTTTCGAGGCCGCGCTGCAGGGCCGCATCGAGGAAAACACCATCCTCAGCCACGATCTTCTGGAAGGCGCGCTGGCGCGCTCGGCGCTGGTCACCGACGTCGAACTGGTCGAGGACTATCCGACCCGCTACTCGGTCGACGCCTCTCGCCACCATCGCTGGGCCCGCGGCGACTGGCAGCTTCTCGGCTTCATGCTCGATCCGCGCTCCGGCGTGCCGGCCCTGTCGCGCTGGAAGATGATCGACAATCTGCGCCGTTCGCTGACGCCGATCTTCTGGGTGATGGCGGCGATCGCCGGCTGGACGCTGCTGCCCTTTACGCAGGCCGCGCAATGGCAGGCCCTGCTGATCCTCAGCCTGTTCATGGCGCCGACATTCGATATCGTCAACGCCATCCTGCCCAAGAGCGGCGACCAGACGCCACGCGGCCATTTTTCGGCGCTCGCGCGCGACGTTGCCTTCGGCACCGCCATGGTGGCGCTCAAGATCGTGCTGATGGCGCACAACGCCTGGATGATGGGCGATGCCATCATCCGCACGCTCTACCGGCTGTTCTTCAGCCGCCAGAACCTCTTGGAATGGCGCACCGCCTCGCAGGCGCACAAGGCGGGCGACAACGATCTCGGCTCCTATTACGGCATGATGTATGGCGCCGTGATCATCGGCTTCGTCGGCCTCGCCATTCCGGTGCTGGCCGATTCCACCGGCACCTTCGTCGCCTTCTTCTTCGCCCTGTTCTGGATCGCTTCGCCGGCCATCGCCAGCTGGATCAGCCGTTCGGCGGAAACCGAGGATCGCTTGCGCATATCGCAAGCCGATATCCACGCACTGCGCACGGTGGCGCGGCGCACATGGCATTATTTCGAAAGCTTCGTGACCGCGGAACATCACAATCTGCCGCCGGACAATTTCCAGGAAAGCCCGGCGCCGGTCGTGGCGCCGCGCACCTCGCCGACCAATATCGGCGTCTACCTGCTGTCCGTCGTCTCTGCCCGCGACTTCGGCTGGATCAGCCTGTCCGACGCCATCACCCGTATCGACGCCACCATGACGACGATCGAGGGCATGCCGCGTGATCGCGGCCACCTCTTCAACTGGTATGACACGACGACGCTGAAGCCGCTCTATCCGCTCTACATCTCGGCTGTCGACAGCGGCAATCTTGCCGGCCATCTGGTGGCGGTGGCGGCAGCTTGCGCCGAGTGGGCGGAAGCACCCTCCGTTCATCTCCAGGGCGATTTCGAAGGCATTCTCGACACGGTGACCATCCTCAGCGAGAGCCTTGACGAGCTGCCTGACGACCGCCGCCAGCTGCGGCCCTTGCGCCAACGCCTCGCCGACCGTCTCGACGGCATGCGGCGCGCGGTCGACACCATCAAGGCGCAGCCGGAAATGGCGTCGATCCGCACCATCAATCTGGCCGTACTGGCCGGCGAGATCCGCAAGCTCGCGACCGCCATCCACACCGAGGCGGCGTCGCCACAGAGCGACGTCATCGTCGACTGGGCGGCCAGGCTCGAGGCCACCTGCGAGGCGCATGTCCACGACGCGCACAGCGACGACAATGCCGTCGAGGCGCTGCGCGCCAAGCTGCTCACCTTGCGGGAGCGCACGCGCCGCTTTGCCTTCGAGATGGATTTCTCCTTCCTGATGCGGCCCGAACGCAAGCTGCTGTCGATCGGCTACCGGGTCGAGGAACACCAGCTCGATGAAAGCTGTTACGACCTTCTGGCTTCCGAGGCGCGGCTGACCAGCCTGTTCGCCATCGCCAAGGGCGATCTGCCGACCGAGCACTGGTTCCGGCTTGGCCGGCCGATCGTCGAGATCGGTTTCAAGGGCGCGCTGATGTCCTGGTCCGGCTCGATGTTCGAATATCTGATGCCGCCGCTGGTGATGAAGGAAGCGCAAGGCAGCATTCTCAACCAGACCAGCAAGCTGATCATCAAGCGCCAGATCCAGTACGGCCGCCAGAAGAACGTGCCGTGGGGCATTTCGGAAGCGGCCTACAACGCCCGCGATCGTGAACTGACCTACCAGTACACCAATTTCGGCGTGCCTGGGCTCGGTCTGAAGCGCGGTCTTGGCCAGAATACGGTGATCGCACCCTACGCCACGGTGCTCGCGGCACAGTTCAACCCGCGCGAAGCCGTGCACAATCTCGCCCGGCTGCGGGAGATCGGCGCGCTTGGCCGCCACGGTTACTATGACGCCGTCGACTTCACACCGCAGCGCGTGCCGGAAGGCACCGATCATGTGGTCGTGCAGAACTACATGGCCCACCATTCAGGCATGTCGATCGTCGCGGTCGCCGACGCCATCTTCGAAGGCCGTATGCGCGATCGCTTCCACAGTGATCCGGTCATCGAATCGGCCGAATTGCTGCTGCAGGAGAGGGCGCCACGCGACATCCCGACCGCGACCGTCAGGACCGAGGCCGACGAACGCTCCAAGGACGAGACCGAAGTCGAGAGCCCCGACACCCGCATCGTGCTCGATCCGTCGCGATCGCTGCGTTCAACCAGTGTGATGTCGAACGGCCGCTATTCGGTGATGGTCACCGCGACCGGCTCGGGCTACAGCCGCTGGGGCGATCTCTCCGTCACCCGCTGGCAGCCGGACCCGACCGAGGACAGGCTCGGCTCCTACATCTTCCTGCGTGACGCCGGCACTGGCGACTGGTGGTCGGCGACGACCGAGCCGAAGCGCGCGGCCGAGGAAAAGGCGCAGACTTTGTTCTCCGACGACAAGGCGAGCTTCGTCAAATCGGTGGGCACGCTGCGCTCCGAGGTCGAATGCATCGTCATCTCGGAAGGCAATGGCGAGGGCCGTCGGGTCACGCTCTACAATGACGGGCCGTCCGACCGTCACATCGAAGTGACGTCCTTTGCCGAACTGGTGCTCGGTCTAGAGGCATCCGACAACGCGCATCCGGCCTTCTCGAAGATGTTCGTGGAGACCGAGATCGCATCGAACAACGCGCAGATATTCGCCGTGCGGCGCAAGCGCGAGACCAGCGAGCCCGATATCGCCATGGTGCATTTCGTCACCGATCCGTCCGGCTCGGCGCGCGATGCCGAAGCCGAGACCGACAGGCGCGCTTTCATCGGCCGTGGCCGCACCATCGTCGACGCGGCCGCCTTCGATCCGGGCGCCAGGCTTGGTGGCCATTCGGGCTTCACGCTCGATCCCGTCGCCGCGCTGCGCCGCCAGGTGCGCGTGCCCGCCAACAAGAAGATATCGCTGACCTTCTGGACCGTCGTCGGTGCCAGCCGCGCCGAACTGGAAGAGGCCCTTGCCCGGCTCGACCATCCGGAGAGTTTTGCCCGCCAGGCCATGCTCGCCTGGACCCGCAGCCAGGTGCAGACGCGCCATATGGGCCTTAGCCTGACCGATGCCGCCAATGTGCAGAAACTGGCGCGCTATCTGATCTATCCGGATCCGTTCCTGCGTCTTCCGGCCGAATCCATCGCTTCGGGACTGGGCAAGCAGTCGAGCCTGTGGCCGACCAGCATTTCGGGCGATTTCCCGATCTTCCTGGTCAGGATCGGCGACGTCGCCGATCTCGAAATCGTCGCCCAGGCGCTGCGTTTCCAGGAATACATGCGCACCCGCGGCATGATGATCGACTTCGTCGTCGTCAACGAGCAGGCGTCCTCCTATGTCCAGGACCTGCAGCGGGCGGTCGAGACGTTGTGCGAAAACAGCCGCCTGCGTGGCAAGGAACTCGGCCCTCGCCAGCACATTTTCGCGGTGCGCCGCGACCTGATGGACGAGACCACCTATAAGACATTGCTCGCTGTCGCCCGCGTGGTCCTGCACACGCGCAACGGCACCATCTTCGACCAGATCGAGCGGGCCGAGGCAGCGGCCCTGCAGGCGCGCGACGCCCTGCAGCCGGCAGCATTGCCGGTGCCGCGCGAATTGCCGTCGCCGGTGCCCGTGATGCACGCCTCTCTGGCAGTGGCGGATGTCAGCACCGATGGAAACGGGCTCAGCCAATGGAACGGCTTTGGCGGTTTCGACGGCGACGGGCGGCACTATGTCGTGCGGCTGGCTGGCCGACGCTCCACACCACAGCCGTGGATCAACGTCGTCTCCAACGCTTCGTTCGGCTTCCACACCTCTGCCGAGGGGGCTGCCTTCACCTGGAGCCGCAACAGCCGCGACTACCAGCTGACGCCGTGGTCGAACGATCCGGTCTCGAACCGGCCGGGCGAGGGCTTCTACATCTACGATCAGGCCAGCGGCAAGGCGTTCTCGCCGCTCGCCGCCATGGTGCGCGATCCCGCGATGACCTACGAGGCCTGGCACGGCCAGGGGTTCTCGACCTTCCGCTCGAAGCGCGGGCCGTTGTCGATGGACCTCACCCATGTCGTCGACCCGATTGACCCGGTGAAGATCTCGCGGCTGCGCATCCAGAATTCCGGTTCGGTGCCGGCGCGGCTGCGGATCTATGCCTATGCCGAATGGGTGCTCGGCGGGCATCGGTCGCGCACGGCGGCAACCATCGTCCCGTCGAGGGACGCCGCCACTGGAGCGTTGCTGGCGCAAAACCCTTACGGGCTCGATTTCAGCGAGCGGGTGGCCTTCCTTGCCGCCGACGGCGGTGTCCATTCGGTGACCACCGACCGCTCGGAGTTCCTCGGCCGGCATGGTTCCAGCGAGCTTCCACAGGCGGTGCTGAGCGGCGCGGCGCTGTCGGGTCGTGTCGAGGCAGGAGACGATCCCTGCGCGGCGATTGCCCGCGACGTCGAGATTCCGGCCGGCGGCGACGTGACGCTGCTCTGGCTGCTTGGTGACGCCGAGTCCGTCGAGGAAGCCAGCGCCCTGGTGGAGGAGCACCGGGTCAAGGATTTCGACCGGCGGCTTGCCGACAACGAGCGCGAATGGCGCGGTTTTCTCGACACCATCCAGGTCGAGACGCCGGACAAGGCGCTCGACGCCATGGTCAATCACTGGCTGCCCTATCAGAGCCTGGCCTGCCGCATCCGCGCCCGCTCCGCCTTCTATCAGGCAAGCGGTGCCTTCGGCTTCCGCGACCAGTTGCAGGATACGCTGGCGTTGCTCGCGCATGACCCGCAACTGGCGCGCGACCAGATACTCAACGCCGCGCGGCGGCAGTTCCCCGAAGGCGACGTGCAGCACTGGTGGCTGCCGCGCACCGGGGCCGGCGTGCGCACGCTGATCTCCGACGACGTGGTCTGGCTGGCCCACGCCACGGCGCGCTACCTGCTGGTCACCGGCGATGCCACCATCCTGAAGGAGCACCTGCCCTTCATCGATGGACAGGCATTGGGCGAGGGTGAGCACGATGCGTTCTTCACCCCGGAAATTTCGAAGAAGACGGCATCGCTCTACGACCATTGCGCGCGAGCGCTCGACCTGGCCATCAAGCGCAGCAGTCCCGCCGGGCTGCCATTGATCCTCGGCGGTGACTGGAACGACGGCATGAACCGCGTCGGCGAGAACGGCAAGGGCGAGAGCGTCTGGCTCGGCTGGTTCCTGCTGAAGACGCTGGGCGACTTCGCTGCCGTCGCCAAGACAGAAGGCGATGCCAAGCGCGCGCAAGCCTGGGCAAAGCATGCCGATGCGCTGAAGCGGGCGCTTGAAAGCACGGCATGGGACGGCGAATGGTACCGGCGCGGCAGCTTCGACGACGGCAGTCCATTGGGATCGCGCAACTCGCAGGAGTGCAAGATCGACTCGATCGCCCAGTCCTGGAGTGTGCTTTCGGGAGAGGGCGATCCGGCACGGTCGACGACGGCGATGGGGCAGGCGACCAAACTGCTCGTCGACGACAAGCTCAGGATCGTCAAGCTGTTCACGCCGCCCTTCTCGAAGACGGACAAGGACCCGGGTTACATCAAGAGCTATCCGCCCGGTGTTCGCGAAAATGGCGGCCAGTACACCCACGCCGCCACATGGTTCGTCATTGCGCTCGCCGAGATGGGGCGGACCGACGAGGCCTATCGCTGTTTCTCGATGCTGAACCCGGTCAACCATGCGACCGACGAGGCCTCGGCCGAGCACTATCGCGTCGAGCCCTATGTCGTGGCAGCCGACATCTACGCCGGGGACGGCAATGCCGGCAACAACAAGGGCGGCCGTGGCGGCTGGACCTGGTACACCGGCTCGGCCGGCTGGCTCTACAGGGCGGCAGTCGAAGGGATTCTCGGCATCGAACGGCGCGGCAAGCGTGTTCAGTTCAAGCCAAAACTTCCCGGCCATTGGGACGGATATTCGGCGACCCTCAAGATGCTGGGAGCCGAACTCAGGGTTCGCGTCATCCGCGACAACAAGGCCAAGGCGGTTTCGCTGGAGCTGAATGGGACAAAGACCAAGGCTTCGGCGGTCGAACTGAAGGAGGGCGAAGTCTCCGACGTCGTCATCAGAATCCCGGCCTGAGGCATTTTGCCCAAAAAAGCATGCTCCCGGGTTCAAGCCCGGGGGCGGTTTTCGGGACCACGACAGGATGAAAGGCGCCGTGCTGCCCGGCGTTTGCATCCGCCCCGGCAGATAGCCGCCGGGAAACAAGTAAAATCAAAGGCTTGATGTGTCCTATGGTCGGGACGTCGCGTCCCGTCGTCTGGAGCGCGCGCAAGGCCGCCTAGTTTCGCGCTATACTGCGCACAGGGCGATTTCGGCCTTGGTCATCCGCCCGACATTGTTGCTGATTAAATTTGTGGCAGCACGTGCCAGCTGCCATGATTTCGCCGCATGCATGACATTTTACCTGTCTTCTCAAACCGTTAGGTGATCACGGCAGATTTCGGAACGTCGCCATCTTTTGTTCGCTCTGAGGGAACTGAAGAGGTACACGGCCATTGTTTTGCGACGTATCAACCGATACGAGTCAAATGATGCAGTGCACAATAAACAGCATGGCGGAGTAACCGGGGTGACCCTTCTGCAAATCTACTGGCGAGCGCTTGGTTATCTAGCCGCGGACAGGAAACGCGTCGCGTTTATCTGTTCGGCCAATGTCGCTCTCGCCATCATCGCCATTCTCGAGCCGATCATGTTCGGACGGGTGATCGATGCGATTTCCGAACGCGGCTCGGTGTTTGCCACGCTTGCCCTGTGGGCTGGCCTGGGTGCCTTCAACATCGTCGCCTTCGTCCTGGTGGCGCGCGGCGCCGATCGCTTTGCCCACAAGCGGCGCAGCGAGGTGCTTTGCGAGTCATTCGAGCGCGTGATCACCATGCCGCTCGCCTGGCATCACCAGCGCGGCACCTCCAATGCCCTGCACACGTTGTTGCGCGCGGTCGAGACGCTGTTCAGCCTGTGGCTTGAATTCATGCGTCAGCATTTGTCGACGGCGGTTGCTCTGTTCCTGCTGATCCCGACCGCGATCAGCATGGATCTGCGCATGTCGATGGTGCTGTTGGCCCTCGGCGTGCTCTATGTCGGCATCGGCCGGCTGGTGATGAAGCGGACCAAGGCAGGTCAGGCCGCCGTGGAGCGCCACTACCACCAGGTGTTCGCGCATGTGACCGACTCAGTCTCCAATGTCGCCGTGCTGCAGAGCTACAACCGCCTCGGCCACGAGGCGGACACGCTGCGCCGCTATGTCAAGAACCTGCTCGACGCGCAGAATCCGGTGCTCGACTGGTGGGCGATGGCCAATGCGCTGCACCGTCTGTCGTCGACGATCTCGATGATGGTGGTGCTGTTGATCGGCGCCTACCTGGTCACCCATGGCCAGCTGCGCATCGGCGACGTCATCGCCTTCACCGGCTTTGCCACGCTGCTGATCGCCAGGCTCGACCAGATGTCGGCGTTCGCCAACCAGATTTCCGAGGCCCGTGCCAAGCTCGAGGACTTCTACCATCTCGAGGACTCCGCGGCCGACGCCGCCGAGCCGGACGGCTTGCGCGATCTCACCAACGTCACCGGCCATGTCCGCTTCGAGAATGTCGGGTTCGAATTCGCCAATTCGGGCCAGGGCATCGACGACGTGTCGTTCGAGGTCCAGGCCGGCCAGACGGTCGCCATCGTCGGCCCGACGGGTGCCGGCAAGACCACGCTCATCAATTTGCTGCAGCGCGTCTTCTCGCCGTCCCATGGCCGTATCCTGATCGACGGCATAGACACCCGCAGCGTGACCCGCAAGTCGCTGCGGCATTCGATCGCCACCGTGTTCCAGGATGCGGGCCTGCTCAACCGCTCGATCGAGGACAACATCCGCGTCGGCCGGGCTGACGCGACCAATGACGAAGTCCATGCCGCCGCCAGCGCGGCTGCCGCGCAGGATTTCATCCTGTCCAAGAGCAATGGCTACGACACGCCGGTCGGCGAACGCGGCGGCCAGCTGTCGGGCGGCGAACGCCAGCGCATCGCCATTGCCCGCGCCGTGCTGAAGGACGCCCCTATCCTGGTGCTCGACGAGGCGACCAGCGCTCTCGACGTCGAGACCGAGGACCGCGTCAAGGAAGCGATCGACGAATTGCGGCGCGACCGCACCACCTTCATCATCGCCCACCGCCTGACCACCGTTCGCGACGCCGATCTGGTCGTGTTCATGGACAAGGGCAAGGTGGTCGAAATGGGCGGCTTCGCCGAACTGTCGATGCGCAATGGCCGCTTTGCCAGCCTGCTGCGCGCCGGTGGCCTGCTCAACGACGAGGAGGTTCGCCGCCTCAGCCGCACCGTGCAGCAACAGCAGGAAGCCGCCGCCTGAGCAGGTGGCGCTTCTGCCTTCTCCCCCTGGGGGAGAAGGAAAGGCGCTATCTCGCCTGCGACACCGCCGCTCGATTGCCCCAGACGCGCCGGCGGTCTATGTAGAGCCGCATGAGCGACACGACTTCACGCCTGACCGGCTGGATGGATCTTGCCAACCCGACGCGCTTCGTCGGGCTGGCGGACAAGATCGTGCCATGGTTGGCGTCCATCGCGGCACTTGTCCTTGCCGTCGGGCTCTATCTGAGCTTCGCCGCCCCCGAGGATTTCCAGCAGGGCATCACCGTTCGGATCATGTACATCCACGTGCCTTTCGCCTGGCTCGCCATGATGTGCTACACGCTGATGGCGATCTCGGCGCTCGGCACGCTGGTCTGGCGGCATCCGCTGGCTGACGTCGCGCTCAAATCCGCCGCCCCCATCGGCGCCGTCTTCACCGCGCTAGCGCTGATCACCGGTTCGATCTGGGGCAAGCCGATGTGGGGCACCTGGTGGGTCTGGGACGCGCGGCTGACCTCGGTCTTCGTGCTGTTCCTGATGTATCTCGGCATCATCGCGCTGACCCGTGCGCTCGACGATGCCAGCCGCGCCGCCTGGGCCGCCGCCATCATCACGCTGGTCGGCTTCATCAACATTCCGATCATCAAATTCTCGGTCGACTGGTGGAACACGCTGCACCAGCCGGCCTCGGTGTTCAGGCTCGGCGGCCCGACCATCGATCCCAGCCTGCTGTGGCCGCTGCTGGTGATGGCCCTCGGCTTCACCGCGCTGTTCTTCGCGTTGCACCTGATGGCAATGCGCACCGAAATCCGCCGCCGCCGGGTTATTGCGATGCGCCGCGTCGCGGCCCGGCAGGCTGAGCGGCAGGCAGGCTGATCAGGATCAACCCTGCTCCGGTGGAGTTTCTTCCCACCCCCTCTGTCCTGCCGGACATCTCCCCCGCAAGGGGGGAGATCGGATGTCGTTTCTGCTTTCGCCAATCACAGACGTTGTAAAGTGAGAGCCGATGGCAAGGCTGCCAATCTCCCTCCTTGCGGGGGAGATGGCCGGCAGGCCAGAGGGGGGTGCTGTCCTGCCAGCGTCTCAAAAGAGGCGCTCACCCCATCCGGCCGCGCGCCGCCACCGGCAGCGTCTCCAGCACCTTGTCGCCGTCGATCAGATTGACCTCGTTGAACAGATTGGTCACCACGCAGCAATGGTCGGGCACGACGCGCACGCGTTCGCCGATGCGCAGCCTGGCATGGTCGGAAAGCGTGACAGTGCCGTGCTCCTCGCTCAAGCCCGTTACCCGCGCCCCCGAAACGCCCAGCAGCTCGCCGAAATCGGCGAGCCCCAGCGTGTCGCTGGACAGTGCCTTGCTGCCGGCATCGAGGATAGCGCGCGTTGCTGTGGGACGGCTGACCACCGTCGACAGCACCGTCAGCGCGCAATCGTCGAGAGTGCCGACGCCTTTGGCGACCTGATAGCGGTCGAGATAGATGTAGGTGCCAGGGCGATACTCGGTGACGACTGATGCCGCGCTGGAGCGCCACATGTCCGGCGTGCCGCCGCTGGAGATGCGGTCACAGGCGAGGCCCGAGGCGGCCAGCGCCTGCCTGGCGTCGGCAAGCCAGGCTTCCGCTTCCGCCGCGCGGCCGGCGGCCGGGTAGGTCATCAGCCCGCCGAAGGCGAGGCCGCCGGCCTTGTCGATCTGTCTTGCCAGCGCAACCGCTTCATCCGCCGTCTGCACGCCGCAGCGGCCCATGCCGGTGTCGAACTCGACCAGCACCGGCAGACGATGACCGGCATCGGTGAAAGTGGCGGCCAGCCCTTCGATGGTCTCCAGACTGTCCGCCGTCACCGACAGGGTGATACGACGATGCAACGCCAGAAGCCGCTCCAGCTTGGCGCGCCCAAGGATGTTGTAGGGAAGAAAAATATCGGTCAGGCCGGCGTCGGCCATCACCTCGGCCTCGCCGATCTTCTGGCAGGTGATGCCGACGGCCCCGGCCGCAACCTGCTTCTTCGCCCAATAGGGCAATTTGTGCGTCTTGATGTGTGGCCTGAGCTTCAGCCCGTTCTTGTCGGCATGGGCCTGGGCGCGGGCAATGTTGGCTTCGGCGCGCGCGGCGTCGATCAGGATCGATGGCGTATCGAGATCGTGGATGGTCGGCATCGTCTGTCATCCCATGGAAATCCGCAGGGTTATGACCCTGAAAGCGCGCGATGTCACGCGGCCAGCGCAGCGGATCGGTGGTCCATGCCAAGGCGCAAGGCGGAGCTGGGCGGCAAGTTGAATCGACACCGCATCGGCGTTCCGCTATGCGATTTGTCGAAAAAATCGACACGAAGGACCATGATCATGAAACGCTCCGCCATCAACGACATCATCCGCGAAGCCGACGCTTTCATTCGCTCGTTCGGCTACATCATGCCGCCCTTCGCTTATTGGTCGCCGCAGGAGGCGAAGGCGCGCCAGATCGATTCCTCGGCCGTGTTCACCTCGCGGCTCGGCTGGGACATCACCGATTACGGCCAGGAGAAGTTCGACGAACTCGGCCTGTTCCTGTTCACCGTTCGCAACGGCCGCTACGAGGACATGAAGAAGGGCATGGGCATGCTCTATGCCGAGAAGATCATGATCTCGCGCAAGGACCAGCTGTCGCCGATGCACCGCCATAACATCAAGGCCGAGGACATCATCAACCGTGGCGGCGGCAAGTTGGTGCTGGAACTGTTCATGCACGATCGCGACGGTGGCATCGATCCCAAGGCCGAAGTATCGGTGCCTGTCGACGGAACCATCCACAGGCTGCCGGCGGGCGGGCTCCTGAGGCTCGACCCGGGTCAGAGCGTCACGCTGCTGCCCGGCGTCTGGCACGCCTTCTGGGCCGAAGGCAAGGATGTGCTGATCGGCGAGGTGTCGACCGTCAACGACGATCTCACCGACAACGTCTTTCGCGAGCCGATCGGCCGTTTCTCCAACATCGACGAGGACGTCGCCCCGGTGCACCTGCTGGTGTCCGACTATGAGAAGTGGCTGGGGTAAGTTCGGGGCTCAATGACAGCAGCCTGGTGTTGACTGTACGCTCGTCCTGCACAGGCACGACGAGCTGATCGGCACGTCCGCCTTGGCCAGCGCCCTGGCAAGATTTGCCTGCAGCGCCGGCAGTTCTTCGGTCTCGCCGCGTCGTTTGAGGCATTCCACCAGCCCGTGCAGCGCCCAGACATTGTTCGGATGCTGGGCGCAGCGTTGCACCTTGCCGCTCAGGCCCAGATCGTCGCGATAGACCTGTTCGGCCTCTTGTGCGTGGCCCTGGTCGAGAAGCAGCGCGGCCAGCGCATGGCGCGGCGGGTGCATCCACGCCCATGGCTCGGTGTAGGACAAATTGTCGTCAAGTTCGACCGCTTGCCGCAGATGGCCGTACGCCTCGTCATGCCGGCCCTGGTGATAGGCAAGTTCGCCGTCGAGAAGAGCCGCGCCGACTGCCAGCGAGGCCCGGGTCGGGTTGCTGAGGAAGCGCCGCTCGGCAGGAATGCCTTCCAGATGCCGGTGGAATTTTTCGCGCTCGCGTTCCGCCTCCGCGAAATGCGTGAGCGTCGCATGCGCCACACCCTTGGCGTAATGCTGCATGGCGCTCGTCAGCACATAGAGGCCGGGCTCTTCGGTCACCGGCTCGTCGATGATCTCCCGCCAGCGGCCGAAGCGCACCTCAACATGCGACTTCATGGCGTGGTAGCCTTCCACCGTCTGGGTGAGCTTTGGCCGGTCGGGCAGGCTGACCACGTCGCGCGTCACCAGGCTGCGCACCTTGTCGGCGGCCCACAGTGCCGCCTTGGACTGGCCAAGGAACATGCAGGTGAACATCATCAGATGCAGGTCGTGGCAGCAGCCGAGCAGGTAGTAGGTCGGCTCGTCGGCATAGGCGAGATAGAGGTCGTTGGCGCGAACCGCCTTTTCGCTGGCAAGCTTCGCCTTCTCATACTCGCCGCACAGCACATAGATATGCCCGGGCATATGGTTCATGTGCCCGGCGTCGGGGCACATTTCGCCAAGCTGATCCGCCGAGCGCATGCCGCGTTCCGGCATGGTGGACATTTCCAAGAGATGGATGTGCAGGTGGACGATCGCCGGATGCTGTGCGATCCCGGCCTCGTCGGCGAGCTGGATCGACCGCTCGCAAACCGCGAGCGCCTCGACCACGTCCGAGTTTGGCGCCGGTGCACCGGTCTTGAGGTTCCAAAGCCGCCGCACCGTGCGCATCATCAGCGCTTCGACCAGCAGCGCCATCACGTCGTGGTCGTCGGGAAAGCTCTGGTAAACCAGCCGCATCGCGGCGGCGTAGGCGTCATCCCACTGCTCGAATTCCGGCGGCGTCACCCGGTGCGGCTTCTGGAAACGGCAGGCCAATGCCTCGATCAGCCGCCTTTCGATCTCGCTGGCGGAAGCAGCAGCGGCACGCGCCAGCCGGACATGCTCGAAACAACGCTTCGTCGCGCTGTTCGCCTCGGCCTCGCCATGCTCCTTCCAGGTCAGGTTGTAGAAAGGCCCGGCGGCATAGGCGATGCCCCAATGCACCATCGGGCAGCCGGGATCCGTCTCCAGCGCCCTCTCAAAGCACTTGATGCCTTCTTCATGGTTGAAGCCGTAGCACCAGTTCAGGCCGATATCGAACCAGCGCTGGGTTTCCGCCGAGCGGGTGGAGATGGGGCGGCGGTAGCTGCCGAGGTTGAAGCGGTCCATGGATTCTCGCGCAAGTCCTGGCCCGTCCTGCGAGCCAGTATTGGATTCATTCGCAATCAATGTGTGCTGAAATGCGCAAGGATGGAACTACAGGTGTTTGACCCAATGCTCTTCCGATACGGACGAGATCGGAACGCCACGGTAGCGCTATTGGCAGGCCTGAAGGATCTTGTTGCCGGACGAGGAGTGCTTCCAAGATCCCGTCGCACCGATGGCGAGGTATTGGACTTCCTGTCGTCTTTCAAACATCCGCTCGCCCCAGCGGCCCGGCGTCGGGGGGGTATCGAGGGGACTGGCGCCGAGCCTAACCGGCTTGCGAGGGGGGGGCAGTGCCGGCTGTCTGAATTGTAAGCCTTTTTATGCGTTACTGCTAATTTAATTCAACGGAGCATGTTCGCAAGCCATCAGAGGCGCGGGGCTTTCGCATCCTGCATCGCTGCAGGATTTCCGGGACGGGTAAATCGGGCCGTTTTCGAGAAATATGTGGCTGGGGTTCCTGGAAGCTTTTCGAACTTTCTGGGTCGCGCCTCAGCCCGAATTGCGGGTGCTCATGGACAACGTAGGGCACTAGATTCGGTTTTTGGATAATTTCGACGGTGTCGAACTCTTGCACGGGTGCCTTGCTGATAGCGCGCGTTAGCACGCTCCTCCAAGTTCTTTACGTCGTGAACGCCGGGCAAGAGTTCACCGTCGGTTAGCTTCGTTCTCCCCTGACTAGACGATTCCGCTTGACCGATGCCATTGACCGATCATGGTTGGCTCATTCGCGCAAGGAGCCGACATAATGCAGCTGATTAATCCGTTCCGCGCTGGGCTTCTCAAGGATTGCGAGAAGGGCGAGCTGATGGTGCTGAGCTACGGGCAGCAACGACCGGCCTATGCTGTGCTGTCGCATTTCATTAGCCCTGACGGCGACGATCTCGCAGTTCTGGCAGTCCTTCGACCGTCAGACCAGGACGTGCCACATATCACGGTGATCAATAGCCACAACGACTGCATCAGCCTCGGATCGAAATGGATATTCGAAGTCGAGATGCCAGATCCGGCTTCCGGTCAAGGATTTGATGATGACGGATCCAGGCCAGGTATAGTGACGATCGCTGGCAACGAGCCCGTTATCAGGCTCGGTCGCGAGCCGGGAGACAGCCGTTCTGCGCCGCGACACTTCAATCTTTCCACGATGCAGGCGGAAGCCGCCGCGCCGCGTGGATACACCGTTTCGGTAGGCAGATGGGCTGTTTGGCTCAATGAGGAGCAACGGAGCAGAGTAAACGCCGAACCGCTGTTTCGGTGGCCTCCGTCGGCGGCCCGGACGCCGGCCTGATGTCACCTCTGCCCATTCCGGAACAGCAAGCGAAACCTTGGGATCGAAGAATACAAGCTCTACGCGGTACGCAAGGCTAGTGAAATTCCGTATCTAGGGCTCGGCCGGAAGCGGTTGGCGCATCGTCCCGCAGTACGACGCCGTCTAGTTGCGCAGCGAAGCTGAAAGCCATAAGGAAGCCCGCTTGGAACGAGGCGGGCTATCCGCCACCCATTGCTTGTGCCAAACCGCCAAGAAGTCCGCCGACTGCAGACCCAATCTTAGCATAGACGTCGGCGCCTAGGCCTCCCTTGGGCGGCTCCTGGATCGTTTTCACGATAGAGTACTCGAGGTCGGATCCCTCCGGTGGCTTGGCTTGGACTATTGCAATTCCCTTCGATGTGAGCTGCACGCCATTGAAGTAATCGCATGGATCGCCGTCTTGAATGCTATCGGTTCGGATCAAACCTTCGTCGATCATCCAGTGAAGGACATCGTTGAAGGTGGCGTGAACTTCGTCCTCATCACCTGCACGATAAAGCATGACCTCCATGGAATTTTCGGCCGAATAGTTGACCTTTCGAAGCCCGTGATCGAGTAAGTCCTTCAAAATGAAGCCGATCGTTTGGAAGTGGTAGTCCAGAGCCATCTATGTTGCATCCCATGTTGCATCGACTCGCCAAGTGTCGCAGCAAACCCTTGAAGATCAACGGTAGCCGGTTGCAACGCGGCGCGATATGCAGGCGCCCAGCCTAGTAGGCTGACCATCCGTCAGGAAAGCAATGTTTGAGGGAGACCGCCACATCGCCAAACTCCACTATCGAGGAGGGCGGTGTTTTACTGTCGGCTACGGTCCGAGTAGACGCTGAGTCGGAAATCCACTATTGAGCGAGCGATAATCAGCTTTTGGCGACGTCCAACTTCGGTGCAAACGTCGCCACATGCGGGACATTCGTAATTTCCCAGCGTTGCCGTCCTTGTTAGGTTACTTCAGGGCGCTGTATACGAGAACACGCCGATGCAGGCCGAACTTAGTGACTGTCGAAAACGTAGGCTTAGCCGATGAGAGTGTGACGAGCGATATACGACAGCTCATCGGCAAATAGAATTCTGCACTTGGTGTCCGTTTACAAGCCACTGTGAGAACCCTCAAAATTTCCATAGTCATTCTGACTTTCTGGAAAGCGGTCGTTTGTGGACGTAGAGCGCGTCGCATGAATCCGTTTGACGCGACGCACTTTAATTCAATTTGCGAGACGATTTTACGGTTTTTTGCGCGGCAAGGGCGTTCTTTCGGCAAGCCTGGAACCAGTGTCTTCTAGCAATTTCTACAACCTCTGAAATGGCCTCCTTGCCGGAAACGTATTTTGCCGCGTTTTCAGACGCCAGTTCATGGAAGCGTCGCTGCTCCTTCTCAAAGAGTTCGACGATCGCCGCCGCTTTGGTTGCGGAGGTTGGCACCTCAATGTTTCCGACCAAGCCGAGTTGGCGCAACATCGACACATAGCGCACCCGCTCATACGACTTCAGATCTACGGCTTTGGTTTTCGTTCGTATCGTTCCCTCTTCAAAAAGCGGGCGCGACACTTGGATCGAGGCGCCTGCCGGGATGTTTACCAACTCCAAAATCTCTTCGTTTGGCAAAAACGCGCGCGGGAAAAGAGAGACTAGATGTTCCAATTCTTCCCACACGCGCTTGCCGGCTGTTTCCGCAGGGCGCTGGTTTCGATTTAGCCCCGTGACATTCATTTGGCGGCGGTTAACCCGCATCTGGGCCTCAACATCTTCGATGTTGCCGCGCCATCTGCCGTAGCTGGCATATAGCGGATCGAGAAAGGCGGCGGCGAGGCCGCGAGACATTCCCAGGGCGACGAGTAGCGAGCTATCGAGGTCGCGCCTGAGCTGCAATACGTTCCCCGTTCGCGACGGACATGGCAGCATCTCACCATTCTCTCGGATCGCTTCGAAGGCAGCCAGCACCAATTTTCGTCCTTGCTCGTCGAACAGACGAATATCAGGTACCTTGATTTTGCGAGCGGCGGGCGGGCCAACGTCAAAGGCTCCTTCCACGCCAGTTGCGACACCTTCAATAAGGCGGCCCATCGCCGCAAACGTGCTGTTGAGCACGGCGCCAATAAGCTCTGAATTGTTTTTGTCGATCGGCTCCGCCCCCACGAAGCGGCCGTTCAGAACCGCCGCATGAGGATTGTGCCAGGCCCCATAGTCATAGGCAGAATTGTAGGGGAGTACCCATTCGCTTGTGACCAAGGAGCGAACCTGCACGTACCAGCCAGCGTCACTGCCGTTACTTTGCACAAGCTCGCCCTGGTGGATCCCGATTAGCTCACCAAGACGCACATACTCGGCCAATCCGTGACGTAGCCTGCCTGACTGCGGGCACAGGTATAGATGCTTCGTGTCCTTCGAAATAGCGAAGAGCCGCGTGTCGCCGACGAATAGCTGATGGGGATTGAGAATAGCGGGACGCAAGTCTGCAGACGCGATTTCCCCACGCCAGCCATCTTGGCCTTCCACTAGAATAATTCCGCGGCGGGACAAAAGCTCCCCGCCAGAACTTGGATTAGGCAAGCGTTCGACGAAGAAAAACCCATCCGCCCCCGTCTTCAAGCCGAGCTTCACGGTGGCAAATGTATGCAGAGGGACAAAGTCCTCCCGCACGGCGAGTTGCAAAGCCATCTTTGGGGCGCGTAAGAACCGAGCTCGCCAAGCCGATCCTGCATAGCCGACGGCAGGGCTGTGATCATCCAATGCTAAAGAGTCTGTGATGTCGGACGAATTCACCATCGCGGACCTATTTTGCGCCCAATACGCGCAACTGCCTTTGCGAGACCGCACTCCAGTCCATATCCGCTCCCTCACCATCTCCACTTAGGGCTAGAATTCGATCGCGGAGCCTGTCCACCGCTCCCATATGTTCGATCGCAGAATCGTGCAGTCCAATCAGGTTGCGCACGGTCTTACGCAGTGTAACAAACCGCACCGTGTTTTCATCCCGCGTTGCCTTATCGGAGCATTGCCGAGCGATTGTTACCACAGTTCCAACGCGCGCTTCGGAAAACCAAGCCTCTGCACCGCTTTCAATAAAAGCTTCAATCGCAAAATTGTTGAGAAGCCATTCCTGCAGCGGCGCACCATAGTCGCTGTCGAGCCACTCGCCAGATGTTAGAAGTGCCAGGTAGCCTCCCGGCTCGAGAAACTGGGCACCATGAAACCAGAAATAGACATGGTAGTTCGCGGATTTTGGCAATTTTTGAGGGGACCGCACGCGACTACCTTTACCAAGCACGCCGGCAACTTCCGCCTGACGCTCCTTTCCCAGCTTGTGGATGCGGATATAGGGCGGGTTTCCTACAACTGCCCGCATCGCAGGCAGGGCGATGGTGACCATCTCCCGCGGCTCTGCGGAGGCATCCAGCGGCAGTTGCATGAACTTGTCGCCTGGCTCGATGCTGAAGAAACTTTTCGTCGCAACGCGCGGGTAGTTATTCTCAAATTCCAGCTGCTTCGCCGCAAGGTTGACCGTCGCGATTGTGGCCGCGAAATGAGACACGTCCACACCGAACAATTCGGTGAGGCGATCTTGATGCGACTGCGTTGGGCAGAGCGCCTTCTTTCTCGTATAAGCGCGAACGAGAAATGTCCCGCCGCCGGCGGCAGGGTCAAGAAGATTTCCTTCACCATTCGGCAGAGCAAAAGAGAGCATCAGGTCTACGACGTCCGAGGACGTATAGTGTTGACCCCATTCATATCGCTCATTTGGTTCGATCAAGCGCTCAAAGAGCCTTCCGAGTATGTCGTGATCGATAGTACTTAAGTCAAAATGCTCAATGTGCTCCACCATCCTCCTCCAGAACGGCACGCAGCTATCAGCTATGAATGCATACTGCGAAACACGATCCCATGAAAATAGGGTCTCGTAGTCTCCGGAGATTCGTCGAGCCTCCCCGAATTGGAAGCTTAGCATCTGGGCCGCCAGCTTTGCATTGGTGGAAGGAGGTGCAGGTAAAGACAGCGCTTCTAATCCAAGCTTTGATCGCCTCAATGCTTCATAGAACAATAAGCGGGTAACGAAGACATAAGCTGTCAGTTTTGCGGCGCGATTAACTTCGGCTTCCCATTTAGCAGGATCGTGCGTCCATCCTTGCTCGTCTACCATCCATTGAATCAATGCGCCTTGGAATGCAGGATCGGATGCGCGCTGCGCATGCATCGCATCTCGGATCGCTGCGACGGGAGCAGTCATCAATTCGCGCAAGGCTTCGACAAAGAGCTCATCAGGAGCCATTCCGGCAGGTTTCGAGAGCCCGGTAATGATAGGGGCAAGATCGTGAAGCGCACTTACCCAGGCCTTGGACATCCGTGTGAGAACGATAGGATCATCAAGCTCTTCGCGGAGAAAGGCCTCCCCGAGCACCTCCTTGTGAACGATCTTTGTAATGAGGGAGCCGGTTTGCTGGGTGTCGATCAGGTAGAGCGATTTAGCATCGGACGTGAACGCCCATCGGCATCCGTGCGCCAGAGCTTTGGACACGGCATCTCGGAGATTTTCAAAATCGAGCGGCGAGGGATTGGCGTGATCAGGAAGCCGAATTTCTCCACATAGCGCCGCTTGATCCCCTTGTATGATCAGGTCGCTCCTCTGCCTGCTGCCCGGTACATGTTCCTCAACTTTCACCTTGTGAAATCGCCACGCCGGATTGGCAGCGGCGGTCTGCTCCCACCACTTGCTGACCTCGGCCGCAAAACCCCATTCATTCACGATTAATATCTCCGTACGTGCACATTGGTTACGCCGGAGAGCTTTCGGAACAATTAACCATCTAAATATTAGATTTAATTGGATATTGCTTTGTCAGACTAGGGCCCATTTTGGGGAAGTCCGCTAAGGTTGGCTGTCCAGTTCTTAGGCACGCGCCAGGTTCTATGGCTCCAGTTTCTTGCACCGAACGCGCCATGGTGGCCTGTGCCCGCGCGCATGGCGCGCTTGCCACTCGGAACAAGGAGTGAGCACAATGAACACGACGACCATCATCAACGGAGAGGGCAATAGTAAGCAGAAGCCGACGTCCAGCGGCTTTCTCGTTAATATCTCGCGTGGCGAGAATCGGTCGGGACATATCGGAATCATTTTCGCGTCCAGGCGGCCGACGCGGTTCCGCCTCGCCGTCTTGGGACATTAGATTTGGGGAAGATCGACGTTCTGCCGCGCGTGCTTTTCTCGCTCATGCACGTCAGCTCGATCCCCACTGTAGTTCCACCTCCTGAACGGTGGCCATGCGCGTCAGACTGGACGTTATCGCAACTCTTACCCTACCACAGCAGTTTTCGTAGGACGCAAATCCCAGGGGAGGCAATGGGTGGCGGACGGAGTGCCCTGCAAATGACGCCAAGCAAGGCTGGCGCAGAGTTTCTGACCTCTGTACGTATGCAGCGATATTTTGCTGCTATCCGGTACCCAGCCGACTAGTGTATTCGGAATTTGGCTGGGAGGGGACTGTGACGGAAGAAAAACGGAAATTCGCTCTTTATTTGGGCGCTGCAACGGCGACGCGACAGACAATTCTTTCTGCTTCATTCCTTGCCAAGATTGAAGAAGGCGAGGCAGAGAAGCTAGTGCCACACAACGCCGGTGACGCCGACTACGATGCTTACTTCATGGTGTCTAAGGCTAAGACGCCACGCTGGATGCAGATTTTATCTGGTGTGTTTAATATGCCACAGTTCAAGAAGGGTAGTCCGGCCTCAGTTGTAATTTTCGAGGAGGCAGGACGTATATTCGCGGTGACCTTTGGATACGGGTCAAAGCTATTGAACGAGTATCAAGTCGAAGGCGACTTTGGTATTAAGGTAGCTATCAACGCTGTTGCCGATACGGCATTGAAGGCCGTCCAAAAATCAAATGTCGCCAGCGCTATTCAGCAATTCGCGCAGTCTGCCTTCAAAGCCCGCTTCGGTTCATTTGGCGGGCAGAACAAGTTTGAGATTCTGAAACGCGTATCCGGCGCGGTGGCTGCGGACGACGACCTGAATTCTGTGGTGGGCGCTGCGGGCCTTTCTCTCACAACGAAATTGAATTTCGCTGACATCAAGCAGATCGCAAGCAAGGCTCTTACTTTCTATGCGTCCGACGCTTACAAAAAGACTGCCTTTTCCGTGGTTGACGAATTTAAGCCGGTGTTGGCTTTGGCGGAGGTAGAGCGGCTCGATGCTCTGCTATTACAGAGCGTTCAGAGTCAGCAGAGTACCTTTGAAATATGTCTCCCCCAATTGAATGTTGAGGATAGCGGATACGTAAAAATATATGGCTCGGGTTTGAAGGGCGATTTCCCGGACGTTAGTCTCGATCTTTACAAGACATCGTTCGATAATCTGGGCGACATAACTCTTGCTGACCTGAAGGACGATAGCGTCTGTCTCTACAACGACGAACACGTCAACGTGGGGAACTGGTCGGTCTATAAGTGCCTGATAGGTGGCCTCGATGATGCTGACGGGACCCGCTTCGTACTCAACGATGCGCACTGGTACATTCCGTCGGAAGCTATTGTTCAGTTGGTGGAGAAATATTTTGATGATCGTAAGGCAGCCTCAGATCCGAAGCTCGCGACGTTTGAGGTTACGGAATGGGAAAAAGAGGTAGGCAAGAAGGGTAAGACCAAAGCCGTGCCCGTTTACGAACGCGAGGAGACTTATAACGAGCGAGTAGCCAATGATTCGGGATATGTGCTGTTCGATCAGATATGGCACGTGGCAGACGATGGCACTTTTCAAAAGCTAGAAGTCTGTGATTTATACGATCCTGTGAGGCTGCGGATGATCCATGTGAAGCGCACATCCCGTCAGCCGAGCATGCTATCTTACCTATTTGAGCAAGGACAGCGGGCTGCCGATTTGTGGCAGAGAGATGATGTGAGAGCTCAGTTTATCGCCCGCGTCAGAGCCGAAGCAGGCGATGCGGCCGCGGACAAGCTGGCTGCAGTAGCCCTTGAACCTGGCGCATTGATCATAGAATTTGCAATTGCCGATCATGAGAATGCGCAAGGGCATCACACCATTCCGTTCTTAGGTAAGCTCTCGTTCGAGAATAAGGCGCGGGATGTGGAGCTTCGTGGGTTCAAGTCGCAGGTACGTTTCATTACGTTAGAGAAGCCTCACGCGATTTAGCCGTATGAGGTTTTGCGGTGAACGCAGGATATGTGGGTGCTACCGTGCCGGAACCGCAATCTCGGCAAAGGGATCATTGCGCTCCAGTTGCATGCCTACGCCCCGTCGTGACATTCGGCATCAAGCCTGGCGAGCGAAAATCGCCGCGAGACTGCTATTTTGATCTTTAGAGTTTGTTGCGGTGCAAAAAAAACCAGAGAAAAGCCGAGAATATATGCACTGCGAGCATTTGTTGACAAAGCTCAATCCCAAAGCCATTTCGGGACAATACCCGGGTTTCATTGACTGTACTGTTGACTTTCAATAGTGGCCGTGGATATTCCGTTTGCAGTGAACATCCCGGTGCCGCTACAAAATTGAATCATACGTCATCGGGGACGACTCACAAGCCGGTAGATCAGATCGTGCGATCATGCCGGGCCGGCAAGGTTCCCTTGTCCGGAATGGGGGCACGCCGGAACTGGTCGACAACGCATGAGAGGCAACGCGCCGATCGAGCCGTCCTTGGGATGGACCTATTTGTCGCGCGCAGCGCTGGCTCGCGCCAAGGCGCAGATGGATGAAGAATCCACAGGTGTGCGCGACGAGATCGGTTTCCTGACGATCCATCAGCGATATGCAGACCGCTTCTTCCCGGGCACCTCGGTGCTTCACACCCGCGCCCGGTATGCAATTTTCGTCCCCTGGCTGTTCGAGGATTTAGCCGGCCTGATAGGACCGGCCGCCGCGCGGGCGTTGCGCGAGCGTGAAAGGGAGCTGGCTGGCCGGTTAAAGAACGCGGGCGAATCCCAGGTGATCGGAGGGCGTGTTTTTCCCAAAGCTTCAAGTCAGCCGCCGTCTACCGTTTATTGGAACGCGCTGGCGGTTTGGGGGATTCTACGGTCGCGTGCCGACGGGCGAACGATCTCCCGGTCACAAGCTCATCGGCAGCTGAAGGGTGCCGGCGCAGCGATTGATGACGATGGCCAGCCGCTCCTGAGTCCCGAGCCGCCATTCCTTGCGCTTCCCGAACGGCCGGGTAGCTGGCGAAGCGGCCCCATCACGCTACGGCTGACCTCTAAAGAGGCATCGTTCCTGCGCGAACACCTCGGCCAGCTGCGTCCCATTGGTGGGAAAGAACTTTCCTTGCTCTCCAGGCTGGTGCGGGCAGAGATAGGCGCGCCCTCTGGAATGTGGGCCGCTGAGACGCGGGCGCTGGCTGGCCCAGACCAGTTCGCGCTTGGCCGGGCCGAGCAGGTCGCAAGTCTCGCCGGTATAGGCCGAGCGGTCTATGACGCACTGCTGGAACATACACTTGAGGCGGTTGACAGGCGCGAGATGTCGACGCGCCATCGCAACCATCTCACAGCGATCGCCAGGGAAGTCGGTCCTGTTGCGGCGAATCTCGATGTCAAGGGGCTTGAGGGCGATATCGGGGCGTTGCCGGTCAAACTGCGGGCTGTCGTCTTAGCCACGAAGGACTGGATAGCCTCAAAGACACAAGATCCCGTTCCGCTCCTTGACATTTACACAGCGGCGGAAGCTCGCAAGGGGCCGCGGGCACGCCTGGCGCCGACGCCCAATGGTCGTGCCAGACGTCTGGAGTGGTCCAGCGATGAACATGGTCTTGCAACTCCACTCCATTACAGATGGTCGCAGGTCAGCACGCTTCTCAACGACCTGGTGGATGCAGAATGAGCGCTGCCGTCGATAACTGGCCGGCGCTGTCGTTCCTCGAGGCTCTTCGCCCCGGTCCTGATGAACATATCGAGCTGGCGCTTTTGGCCTCCTATTCCGCTGATCTGACCTCCATTGGCGCCACTTTGCTTGCCCTGGCAGGCAAGGACAGCGATGCGGGTCGTGGCAGTCCGAGCGATCTTGCCGACGCGGTCGAACGGCTCCGTGGCAAGATGCGCATCGTTATCCAGCGTGGCCGCCTGGCAAAGATGCGCCGAACGCCGCGCATCGCCGCCGTGCTTGACCAATTCGTGCGTGAGGTCGATTTCGACGAGGCGAAGCATAGCTGGCATCCCAAAGCCGCCCTGGTGCGCACACGAAACAACAAACACGAGGTCGGCTGGCGGCTGTGGATCGGAAGCCGCAATCTTACCGAATGCGTCAACCGCGATATGGGTCTGCTGCTGGTCTCGGGCCGAGACGGCGCAAAGCCGATAAGTGGGTCTGGCGATCTCGCACGTGCTCTGGCCGAGCGCGCGGCGCTCAATGGCATTCGTCCGGCGTCCTTGGCGTCGGCAGTCTCGAAGATCGCTTGGCGCGCACCGCCCGGCGTGACAGTTGAGCGGATCCGCTGGTCGACCGGGTCCGGCGCCCTGCCGCTACCGGTTCCGCCGGTCAATGCCGATGAGGTCGTGGTTGTCAGCCCGTTTATCGACAAGAGCTTCTTGGCCAGCCAGACGCCAAAGGAGAAGAAACCGCCGCGGCGTGTGCTGTTGACGACCATGCGCGAGATCGAGCGGCTAGGCCCCTCGCTCATCGCATTTGACGAGCTTCTGGCCCTCGACGCACCGGACTATCCGGCCGGCGATCCCGAACCGGAGGCGCCGCAGTCTCACGGCACAGCAGAACCCACGGCGGAAGACGACGAAGAGGAAGAGATCGGTCTTGGCCTACATGCTAAGCTCTTGTTCGTGCGTGTGGGACGCGACCGGACCTTGTGGGTTGGAAGCGCCAACGCCACCAATCGCGCTTGGTCGGGTCGCAATGTGGAGGTGATGGCCGAACTGCGGGTCACCGAGGCAGTCGAAAAAGGGCTCAAGGCGCTCACCAACTCAGCAAGGCTCGTTAGCGCGCCGGAAAAAGAATATGAGCCGGATGCCGCCGTGGTGGAGGAGGAGGCCCTCGAACGCGCCCGCGCGCAGGTGGCTGCGCGATGGGCCGCCACGCTCAGTTTCGATGGCGACGAGGCCCGCCTGCAGCACATCTCTGATATCCATCCCGACGGTCCTCATCCGGAGGAAGTCGACTTCGTGCTCGAGGCCGGCTCTCTGCAGGGGCAACTCACGGTGTGGCCGCGGGATTCAACAAGGTTGCAACTTGGAGCCATGCCGCTGTCGGAACGGAGCGAGTTTGTTCGCTTGCGCGTCAGCCGCGGGGAAAAAGGCCTCTCCTGGCTGCAGCGTGCGCCGGTCGATCCACCTTTTGGTGAGGAGCGCGATCGTGCCGCTTTCGTGCGTTTGCTGGGGGCGAGGGGGTTCTTGCTTTGGCTGGCCGGACTGCTGGCCGATGACGGCCGCGACGAGGGAGACTGGACGACCGAAAAGCGAAAAGAGCCGACACTTCCGAGTCAGAAGATCGGACTCGATCCTGGTTTGCCGACGCTGGAAGAGATACTGGCGGCCTGGTCGCGCGACCGGCAAAAGTTTCGTGAGATCGAGCGAAGGGTCTCCGAGTATCTGCCGGCGGTGCGGGAGCAGGCTAAACACGAGGACGCGCAAGCCGGGGAACTGCTTAGGCGTTTCGAAAATCTCTGGAGGAAGCTCAAAGAGGGTCTTGGCGACAAGGGCAAAGGCCGATGAGCGCGTCGCCCAAATCGTTTCAGCAGGCGGCCGTCAAGGCAGCACTATCGAATTTCGCCGACCTAGGCGGACGGCGGCGCTTTCTGGTCGCGGACGAGGTGGGCCTGGGCAAGACCGTTGTCGCCAAGGAGATCGCACGTTCGATGTCGGAGGGTGGCAGGCGGCCGCTCGTCATCTACTATATAGCCAACGGTCACGCCGTATCTCATCAGAACAAGGGACGAGTGGTCGATTTTCTCGAGGAGGACGATCGCGAGGCGGCCATCAACACGCCGGATCGACTGTCCCTGATCGCCGTTTCCCCGCGACCGAGGAACCCCGTATTGATTTATGCGCTGACTCCGGCGACGTCGTTTCCCGGTGCCCGTGCACGCCTCACCGGTGGTCGAAAGGAAGAGCGCGCCTTCCTGCAGGTACTCCTGGCCCGTGCATACCCTGCCTTCGCGGGTGATCTCGATCCGGGCATCTTGCGACTTTCGGTCGGCCGATCGTGGGACTGGCTTGTCGATGACGCGGGAAGGAAGCTGGCCAACGCGCCTCCGGGTTTGGCGCAGCGGTTCAGGGACGCGCTCGCGCTAGAGTTCGGCGATCCGGTCCGCCCCGCGATGGAATTGGCGCTCGACGGCGATCAGGCGCGAAAGATCAAGCCGCTCAAGCCGGCCACTTTCGTAGGCCGTCTGCGCCGGGCGCTGGCGTTGGCGACACTGCGCCATCAACCGCCGGATCTTGTCGTTCTGGACGAATTCCAGCGCTACCAGCACATTCTCGATGAAAAGGATGCCGATCCACTTCTCAAGGCGCTACTTGAGCCTGAAGGGTCGACTCTAACGCCGGCAATCCTGCTCTTGAGCGCTACGCCGTACCGGCTGCTAGGCACGAGATGGGAGGAAGCACGCGGTGCTCTCGCCCAAGTGGAGCTCTTGAAGCTGATTGAGTTCCTCGGTGGCGCGCACGTACGTGAACGCGCAACCAGGTTGTTCTCCGATTTCGGGGACAGGCTGCGCGACATTGCAGCCAACGCCGACGCGAACCATTCGGAGCTGGCGCATTCGGTGGCGGAGGCAGCAAGGCTCAGGAATGAGTTGCGCGGCCTGTTGGTGCCGGTGATGTCGCGCACGGAACGGGACAGTGTGACGACTGCGGATCCGCTCGCAGCGACGAAATTTCTCAACGCCGATCCTTTGCCGGAGGATTTTCGGATCTACCGGCATCTGGTCGACAGCTTTCCTGAACAGATCCGCTATGAAGCGCTGCCCTACTGGTCGTCGGTCCCGCTGCCCGCCCAATCTCTTGGTCCGCGCTACGTAGCCTGGAGGCGAGCAAATATCAGGCCGGCGCCGAACCTGACACGCATGACAAGGGATCGCCGCAACAGACTGGATGCGCCCGCAGCCTGGCCAGATGCCAAGTTTCGCGCGCTCGGCAGAATTGCCCCACCTGAGCTGCTGGCGCTCCCATGGGTTGCTCCATCGCTGCCGTGGTGGCCGCTGCGCGAAGGCTGGAGCGCCCAGGCTTTTGATCCCAAAATCTTGATGTTCAGCCGCTTTCGGGCAACGCCGCCCAGCGTGGCCGCACTTCTCAGCTTTGGGTTGGAAGCGCATCGCCTTCCCGAGCACCGAGGCGGGTATGAGAGGGCCTACAAGCGCCGCCGCTTTAAATTATCCGCCGTCCCCGGGCCCGTCATGGCCGCCTTCCATCCCTCGCCATGGCTGATCCGGCATACAGATCCGCTCGCCAAGGCCGGAGCAACGCTGCGTGCAATTCGCAACAGGGTGAAGCGGCAGATCCTCAAGGCCCTTCCCAAGGGCATCGCTGAGAACGACACGGTCAAAGCTCAGGAGCGCCACAGATCGATTGCGCAGGTGCTGGCTTCGATCGAGCAGGCAGCAGGCATGGCGGAACGATCCGCGGCAGCCTGGGCGAGCGCGATCGGCGTTGATCGCGCTGCACGTTCCGCGATTCGCAAATGGCGACAGGCAAAGCGGATCGACAGCATTTCCGAGCGGGAACTCTCAGATCTCGTTGATTATGCAATCGGGGCGCCAGGTGTCGCACTCGGCCGCGCGTTGCTGCGCCACGACCCGACGATCCTGGATGAAGCACGGTATCCGGAACTGGTTCACCTTAGCTAGAGCTGGCTTGGGGAATCTGGACAGAGCGATAAGTGGATTTTCCGCCTGACAACGGCAACGTGGTTGCCGCGAATCAGGAGAGACCATGACGAAGCGCACGCGCCGGAACCACACACCGGCTTTCAAGGCCAAGGTGGCTTTGACTGCCATCAAGGGCGAAAAGACGCTGGCCGAGTTGGCTCAGCTTTTCGATGTTCACCCGAACCAAATCACAGCCTGGAAGGCGCAACTGCTTGATGGCGCCGCCGGCGTCTTCGGCTCGGGCGTTGCGAGCGCCGAGGCGCCATCGGTGGATTTGAAGGCGCTTCACGCCAAGATCGGAGAGCTGGCGCTGGAGAACGATTTTTTGGAAGGCGCGCTCATCAAGGCCGGCATGCTGAGCGTAAAGCGATGATAGACCGCAACCACGACCTTCCCATCGTCCGTCAGGCCAAGGCTCTGAACATCAGCCGCGCCAGCGTCTACTACAAGCCGCGGCCGGTGTCGGCCGAGGACCTCGCGCTGATGCGCCGCATCGATGAACTGCATCTGGAATACCCGTTCGCGGGCAGCCGGATGTTGCGCGACCTTCTCAACCGCGAGGGCGTCGAGATCGGCCGCCGCCACGTCGCCACGCTGATGAAGCGCATGGGCGTCGAGGCGATCTATCGCCGACCGAACACCTCGAAACCCGCGCCGGGCAACAAAATCTATCCCTATCTCCTGCGCGGACTGAAGGTCGATCGTCCGAACCAGGTCTGGGCGATGGACATCACCTATATCCCGATGGCGCGCGGCTTTGTCTATCTGGCCGCCGTCGTCGACTGGTTCAGCCGGCGCGTGCTCAGCTATCGCGTGTCGATCACGATGGAAGCGGACTTCTGTGTCGGGGCGCTGGAGGAAGCCCTGACAAAATATGGCGCGCCCGGCATTTTCAACACCGATCAGGGTAGCCAGTTCACCAGCGAGCCCTTCACCGACGTTCTGATCGCCAACGAAATCGCGATCAGCATGGATGGTAAGGGCGCATGGCGCGACAATGTCTTCGTCGAGCGCATCTGGAAATCGGTCAAGTATGAAGAAGTCTATCTGCATGCCTACGACAGCGTCGGCGTGGCGCGCGCCTCGCTTGGCCGATATCTGGATTTTTATAATCGACTGCGCCCCCATTCCAGCCTTGACCGGCGCACGCCGGACGAGGCCTACTTCGATCCGACGCACTTCATGGCGGCGGCATGAATTTTCCGCCGCCGGGTGTTGGATGCGACTACGGTCGGGCTATCGCCCTCCCTGCGTCACACCCAACACCCGGCGCAATCGAATGAACGAAACCCGGCGGAACGCCACTTATCATTCGCGGGAAACTGTTCAGACAACCGGAGCCAGCGCTGCTGGCACGGTTTGCGGGCCTATCTCGACAATCCGGTGATCCTGGCGTCGCTACCAGGCGAGACGGCCGTCGAGCAGGTGATGGGGGCGGTCGTTGATGGTGGCTTTGAAAGTGTCCTCGATGAGCATTTCTGGTTGCGGGCACAAAATCTTTATGACGGAGCTGCTGGTCTCGCCAAGGATTTGAAATCCTCGCTGGGGCTGCGCGCCGGCGGTTTCAGCTTTCACGGCATCGGCGGGCAGCCACACAAGATTCCGGTGCGCTGCCACGTTGCCGTGCCTTTTGGCGATGCCGAGGCCGAGCCTCTCGTCAAAGTCAGAGACGGGGTTGCCCAGGCCGCGCCGGTTCGTCCCGACGAGGTTCGCCGCAGCTTCAACACGCCCTTCTGGCCGCACGTGCTGGCGACAACATCCGTGGGTCAGGAGGGCCTAGATTTCCACCCTTGGTGTTCGCGCGTGGTCCATTGGGACCTCTCGTCCAACCCACTTGATCTTGAGCAGCGCGAAGGCCGCATTCAACGCTATGCCGGCCTGGCGATCAGGCGCCAGCTCGCGACCGTGTTGCGCGACAAGGCGTTGAAAGACCTCGAGCAGACCGGCGGTTCACCCTGGCAGAGTTTGCAAAGACAGGCAGACCTCACCGTCGATGCGAGCGGGCTTCGCCCTTGGTGGGTGCTCGACGGCGCCGAAATCAGTCGTCACATTTTTGAGCGCCCGTTTGGCCGCGATGTCGCGCGTTTTCATCAACTTCGCGGGCAACGTATGATCTACCGCTTGGCGCTAGGACAGCCCAACCAGGAAGACTTCATTGACGTACTGGCGCGTGGTGGGGAGGCAGCCCGCAGATTGCTGCGACCACTCGTGCTCGATCTTTCGGCGATGGGATTCCGGCAAATGGTGTTGGCACCGGGAAATGACCCTTTGGTATCATCGGATATTGTCGACATCTTTCCGGCTGCGGCCAAGTGAGACAACCTATCGATTCCTGGGAGCGTGCAGATGGGTCATAATTTGACCGGACCGTACCGGATCAAGGCGGTCAGCCTCTGCGAGCGCCCAACTTTGCCATGCGTCCAGAGCCGAGGCATCGATGTCAGTCAAACCTCCATCGATCGCGCGACGGACGCGCTCAACAAGCGCGCGAATGTCTTCAGCCTGACGCAGCAGCTCCCCGCTGGTCCGCAGGTTTTGCAGGCGCTTTTGGTTGAGTTGAACCTGCCATTCCTGGCGTTGCTTCTCCTTTTCAATCCGTTCCCGCTCTGCACGCTCCTCGGCGTCCCGCAGGCTAAGTCGGAACTTCTTCTCGCCCGCCACGATGATTGCAGCTGTGATCTCAGCGATCTTTGATTCAAGCTTGGTGTCACCGTCATCCTGCCACGAAACCGTATTCTTGCGGTCGAAACCTGGATCGATCCGCAGAGCAAGCGGGGTTGTTGCTGGCAGGTCTGGCGCCGGTCGCAGGTACCCCTGCTGACGCACGGTGCGGTGGCTGCCGAATATTCCTATTTCCAATCCAAGATAGGTGTCGCCGATGGCTGCTCGCGCGTGAATTTCTCCATCGCGCTCGTAGGCATCACCGTCATGGCCGCGCTTGCTGAGCGCCAAAAACAGCGCATTGAAGATTTTCAGCCGCCGCTCGCCCAGTGGATTGTCAAACTTTGGTTCGTCAAAGGTCCACTCGCGTCCTGCATTTTTGTCGCGCCGACGCTGCTCCTGCTTGAGCATTTGAACGAGCCCTTTGTGGGGCCTGTCCAACGTCTGCGGGACAGACACTTTGCCAATCGCCTTCAACTCTTGTGTGTGGAGTTCGTCGAGGTCTTCTGGAACCAGAGCCGATGCAAATGGCCCATTGGATGGAAGTGGGGCCGCAATTGTCAGAACCTTTTTGAAGCGGGCGTCGACACTTGCTCGGCCCAATTCACCGGGGCGCCGCGGTGGCGCCTTGGGTAGTGCTGGCACCTTCTTTCCGGCTCGGATTTTGTTCCAATATCCCTGCGGCGGCGACGCAATTCCACATCGCGTCAGCAGCTTCTTCAGCCCGACGTCGGACAGTTCAAGCTTCGCTGCCAGGTCCCGCATCGGTGCAGACCAGGCGAACGCAATCAAATCCTCAGGCAACACAAGAATGTCTTTCTGCCACACGTTGGCGTACCTCCATTTTGTTCAGCCGGGCTGCTTTTGGCACGCCTTCGCAGTGTCGATATGACAGGCTGGCCAGTGCCATCTAAGGTCAAATCTGGCAACTCCAACGTGCCCCAGATCGTGCCAAGGGTCGCGCTTACGTCATCAAGGCAGCTGCAGATCGGCTGCAGCTGAAGCAGCGCTCTCTGTGAGCATCAGAGGGACGCTCTAGAAGCGATTTGCTTCCTTTCGTTGTTCCTCGCGCAACGGGGGGCAGCCGGACATTGCGGCGTGGCAGAGCGAGGTTTGGGGCTATCGAGCGTGGGCCACGAAATACGACCGAAGACCGATGGCGAGATAAAAGGCCGCGAGGTGCGGGCTGTGGCGGTCGTGTTATTCCAATAGGTTATTCCCAATTTTCGCGAGGTGCGGGTTTTCCCTGCACCTCCCAAGATCGTTGGTTTTCGTTCTTCGTCCGTAGCTTAGTGCGATGTGTGGCCGCCCGGCTGGCCTTTGCGGGGGCTGGGGCCGGGAAAGGAGGGCGTGGTCAGAGATTGTTCTTGAGGTGGCCGCTCGTCGTTAGATAACGAGCGGTTGGGTAGACTACATTAGCAGCTCGCCGACCTAGCCTGAGGTGGCCCGCGATCGGCGAACTGCCCGCAGGGGCGTCACTCCGGCCCGTGGAGCCGACGTCGCCAGCGCCGGCCGTAGGATGGCGGCCGAGCGCAGGGCTTGTCGGCTGGCGCCATCCTCCGCATTGCGGTGCATAGGCTTCACGCCCAGTGGGAGCGAGCCAGTCGCGACACGTCCGCCCTCAAATCCAAGCTTCCGTCGGAGTGTTCGTCGGGCACGGCATCCTATCCGAGATGCAGGCGCAACGCATCGCCCAGCCGCACTGGCTCTCGACTGCTTGGGTCTGTTGATCCTGACACGAATGCGCAAACCGTCGTGTTACGCTTTGATGGTTTTACGCCGCTGGCGTGATGGCCAGCAAAGCGAATGGGAGAGGTTGCCATGCCTAGGATCAACCGCCGCGCCTTGCTCCTCCACTCCGGCAGCGCAGTCGTCGCCTCGTCGATGACGGCAACGGCGCTCGGTGCAGAGCCGCCGAGCCGAGACCAAGAACTGTCCAATAGTCTTCGAGCGCTGATTGAGGCGCACAAGACAGCCTATGCTGAGTTCGGCAAAGCCCTGCACGAGATAGACGGTGGCAGCGGCGACTCCGCCAGAGCCAGTCGGGAAGAGGAGAGGGCGCTCGAGGCGTGCGGTGAGCTCGACCTTGCAGAGCATATGCAGGCTCTGCTTCACTCAACGATGTGGAGGGCATGAGACCCACCGCTGTGTTGCGGGTTAGCCTCCATCAGATCGTCCGCAAATCGCTGGCTGATGTCTTTCAATTGCCCGCATTGAACGGGCTTCGTTCTCAGACCAGAACGCCGGTGCGCGCACCTAGTCGGTCATTGGCGCCAGCGTCGCGGTCTCCCCGGCGGCCGATCATCGCGACGATGGCATAGGAGATCTACTTTGCAATTTTCGCTTTTTGGGGGCGGTCGTCTGGGTGGATCCAACCTGCCGGCGGCGCGTACTCGGCCGGCCTGACAACGGCCTTCTTGCCCTCTGCAGTCACCAGCCCCGGGAAGAGCGCTAGGTCCAGCATATCCGTCGTGATCTTGATCTGCGTCCGGTTATAAGCGAGATCCTTCAGCTGTGTGTTGCGGTCCCGGTTAGGCGGTGCAACGATGATGATCCGCTTGTCGGGGAATCGTTTAGCCATGGACTTCATCGTTGCCGCCTGGTCGGTGTCGCCGGTGACAAGAAAGGCCACGTCAAACAGGTTGTCGATCGCATCGTCATAGAGCGCCATCGCGACGTTGATGTCCGTCTCTTTCTCGCGTGGTGCGTACCAGCCTTTTTGGCATTTGTTACAGTGGCAGTACTCCGAACCCTCGTGACCCATGCGGATCTCGACGTTTACGTTTCGAAGCGCGTCCATATAGAACCGGTGCCGCGCAGACTTGCCGGTATCTCCCTTGAACGTGGCCGTGCAAAACACAACCTTCTCAATGGTGTCTGCGTGTCCTCGCCGGAAAATCTCCGCCAACCGCCACAAATTCAGCCATTTCAAATAGGGCTGGTTGAGCTCATCGAGCCCGTGGTAAAGGTTGAACCCATCTACATAAGCAGCGCCTCTCAACGGCGTGACTCCTTGACATTCATGCCGTCTTGCTGTAGTTACGGCATGCAACGCTGCATGGTGCGCCCAGCAGCTCCCCCGTAGACGACAGTCTGCGGGGTTTTCTTTTTCAGCTCCGATTCATCGCGAATCTTGCTTTGGGTCCTACCAACGAGCAGAAGGATCCGTTTTCAGGCTAGAACTTTCCGGACCACAGGGAGGTCGGACTGTTACTCACGCTTTTCGTCGAGTAGGAGTCTGTAAGGTGTTGCGTTACACATAACGTAAACGCTATGCTCAGTCTATGGCTAAAAAATCATTTCCTCTGCATCCTGGGCAATACGTTCGGGAAAATGTCCTAGATCGCCGCGGGGTGAACGTCACTGAGGCCGCGAAGCTGATCGGCATCAGCCGCCCTGGTGTGTCCAACTTCCTGAACGGAAAAGTTTCGGCGACGCCTGATATGGCGACGCGCATCGAACGGGCTTTTGGTGTTCCAGCGAAGAAGATCCTCGATTTACAAAGCGCATACGATGCTCATGCAGGCAAGGCGGCAGGCACGGCGCAAAACGCGCGCGCGTATGTGACGCCATTCCTGAATGTGCAGGCGAACGATCTTGTGAATTGGTTCACGACAACCATCCAGGCCCGCACGAAGCTTTCCGTCTTGCTGCGCACGCTGGTCCATTCGACGGGACACGATCTTGAGAAGGTCGATTTCCCCGGCAACGATGATGCGGAGCGTCCCGGTTGGGATGGCTTTGTTGAGGCTGGCTCGGGTACTCCGTGGATTCCGGCTGGCACGTCGGGCTGGGAATTTGGCGTCACCGCGGACATCAATGATAAGGCCAACGGCGATTTCGCAAAAAGCGTTAAGGCGACCAAGAAAGCCGATCGCGACGACATTACCTTCGTTTTCGTCACGCCGCGCCGTTGGACCGGCAAGACTGCATGGATTGCGGCTATGAGAGCGAAGAAACTCTGGAGGGACGTCCGTGCCTACGATGCCAGCGACCTAGAACAGTGGATGGAGCAGTCGCTTGCGGCGCAGACATGGTTTGCGAACCAGACGGCCCGGCCCTCAAGTGGTGTGCGAACGCTGGATCGATGCTGGATTGATTGGGCTAACGTTACAGACCCTGCACTTCATCCCTCGCTGTTCAGTACAGCCAACAAGGTTTGGGGTGACAGGATTAAAGGATTCGCAGCGGCAGACCGTTCCGAGCCCCTTGTGATTGTCGCCGACTCTGTCGAAGAAGCGCTCGCTTTCCTCAGTCAGGTTCTGGCCGAGCCAGAGCTGGAACTACACAGGGACCGTGTGCTCGTCTTTGATGAACCTGGGGTTCTTCCAAAGTTTGCCCAAGGCACCGTCGATTTCATTGCGGTTGCGCACACGCGCGAAGTCGAACGCGAGTTTGGACCTTACAGTTCAGTGTTGCGTACCATTGTTGTCTATCCGCGCAACGCCACCAACTCTGAACCTGACATCGTGCTAGAGCCGCTTGGCTACGATGCCTTCAACAAGGCCCTCGAGGCGATGGGTAAGGGGCGTGATGACTTGACCTCACTCGCCGAGGCATCGGGCCGCTCGCTAACTGTTCTGCGCCGTCAGCTTTCGACAATCCCGGCGATCCGCACACCTGTGTGGGCCAGGGATCACGAGACTTCGTCAGGCCTCGTCCCGCTGGTGCTGGTTGGCGCATGGGATGCCCAGAACGAGGCAGACCAGACAGCGCTGTCACTGCTTGCAGGCGACATTCCTTTTGAGCATCTCGAAAAGCGCGTCCAGGAGTTTGCACAGCTGAACGACGCGCCTGTGTGGTCGATAGGGGGCTATCGCGGTGTCATCTCTAAGATCGACTCCCTTTTCGCGATTGCGGGTGCGTTTACCAAAGCAGATCTCAATCGCTTTCTTGACACTGCGCGCATGGTGCTTGGCGAAGACGATCCTGCACTTGACCTTCCAGAAAAAGACCGCTGGGCAGCATCAATGCACGGCAGGAAACGCGAGTTTTCGGGCGCAGTGCGCGAAGGTATCTCCGAGACGCTCGTCTTGCTCGCCGTGCACGGCAAGAACCTGTTTGGCAAGCGCCTAGGGTTCGATGGCGATCTCGCTGCCGCTAAGCTGATCCGAGATCTTCTCGACCCAATCTCCACACGCAAGCTCGAAGCCAATGATCGCGACCTTCCGCTTTATGCCGAGGCGGCGCCGGATGCGTTTCTTGACATCATCGAACGTGATCTGCGTGCTGCGCACCCCGAGACATTGGGCCTCCTCCGCCCAGCAGACACTGGTCACTTCGGCTCGTCCACTCCGCGCACCGGTCTGCTTTGGGCTCTGGAGGGACTGGCATGGAGCCCTGCAACCTTCTCACGTGTCGTGAAGACTTTGGGTCGGCTGTCAGAAGTCGAAATCAACGACAAACTGGGCGAACAAGCCTATCAACTCGCTCGGCTCGATCTTCCGCGCGTGGATGCCGCAGACCGCAGCCGATCATGACGCGCGGCTCAAAGCTATTCGCCTCTTGCTTGAAAAGCATCCTGCGGTGGGCTGGCAAATCGCCCTTCAGCAGTTTGGTGACTATGGTAGCCGGGTTGGCGACTATAGCCATAAGCCCAAATGGCGGTCCGATGGCTATGGCTTTGGTGAGCCTTTCAAGACATGGGGTCCAATCAACGCCTTCGTGCTTGAAATGGTAGAACTCGCTCTAAGCAGGCCATCCTACACGGTGGAGATGCTCTGCGATCTAATCGGTAGACTTCATGCGCTTGGACCTGATTTCCAGGACCGGGTCTGGGATATCATCGACGAGTGGCGCAAGAGCGGCGCCAACGATGACGAAATTGCCAAGGTTCGCGAAAAATTACGGGTGACAGTGCTCTCGCGGCGCGGCCGTAAGAAAGCTGACGAGAAAGGACACGCAAGTCTTTCCAAAACCGCGAAGGCGATCTACGACGCGATGCGTCCGACAGATGTTGTAAATCAGCACGAATGGCTTTTCCGTCAGGACTGGATCGACGAGTCGGCCGACGAGTTCGCCGAAGAAGAAATCGACTTTGAGGCGCGAGAGAAACGCGTCGAGAAGCTTCGTATCGAAGCACTGACGGCAGTCGCCCAGGAGCGTGGCCTCGATGGTGTGTTTGATCTGGCGACTAAAGGCAGTTCGCAGCGTCGGATCGGCGCGTATCTGGCGAACGGCATCCTCAAGAAGATCAGCTCCAGGACCTCGTTTTGCGGTCCCTACGTCCGCCCCTCGGGCGAAACCGGCAGGGACAGTATCGCGGCAGGGGCAATGTGGGCCATGGACACGGATCGCCGTGAGGCCCTGTACACGACCTTACGCCCAATCCTCACAGAAGAAGAGGCTCTTCGCCTCCTACTTCTATCTCCCTACCGGATGACAACCTGGGACTTGTGGATCAGCTGTCGACGGAGGCGCGCGCTACCTATTGGCGCGATGTTGTGCCTCAGTACGCATTTGACGCGCCGGACGAGAACAACGAAAGCGTGCGCCGTCTTCTCCAAGCCAAGAGACCCCGCGCTGCCTTTGCGGCCGTGCACTTCAAGCTAGACGAGATTCGCCCGCCTCTTCTCATCCAAATCCTGTCGGGCATGGTGCAGGAAGGGAACGATAGGCCCGGGGAATACCAACTGCGTGACTACGACATTCAGCGGGCCTTCCAACTGCTTGACCCGCAACCCGGATATTTCGATCGAGGAGAAAGCCGGGTTGGAGTTCGCCTACATCGATGTGCTCGCCCGAACGTTCCGTGGCGGCGACGGTCATCAAATACCGAATCTTGAACGCTACGTAGAGGACCATCCTGACCTATTCGTCCAGGCGGTCGCCTGGGCATACAAGCGCAAGGATCGCGGTGAAGATCCTCTCGAATACCGCACTGGGGAAGGTCGCGAGCATCTCGCGACCCGTGGCTATCGTCTGCTCGAAGCGCTTGAACGAATTCCCGGACAAGGCAACGCTACTGAAAAAGAACAGCGCGAAAAGCTCAGTGAATGGTTTTCTACTGTGCGCAAAGCGTGCGCCGAGCTCGACCGTACCGATATAGCCGATGTCTGCCTTGGCAAACTTTTCTCAGGCGCACCAACGGGAAAGGATGAAGTGTGGCCGAACGAAGTGGTTCGCGACGTAATGGAAGACCTTCAGTCGGAGTCTCTTTCAAACGGGGCGCACACCGGTCTCTACAATGCGCGGCGGCGTCACTGGCGTGGCGAAGGCGGTGGGCAGGAGCGCGAGCTTGCGGACAAATATCGCAGGTGGGCGGACGCGTTGCAGTTCACGCATCCCTTCGTATCTTCCTCGCTGTTGATGTCGATGGTTAAGACCTATGAGCGGAGGCCGATCAGCAGGACACAGAAGCGGGCATTCGCCGCCGCCTTCGTCACTGAAGGTCTTCCACTTATTCTTAGCAGGTGGGGTCTGTAGCCGCTGGGCCGAAAACAAAACGGTTTGACGAGCGTTCCCCCACTCGGAAGGGGCTCCGTCCCGTAATGTTGGCAAGGTCACCGAACCAAGCGAATTGAAAACCTCTCGGCGTCATTTGCCGTGTTTACGAGGCAAATACCGTACGCCTGGGCCATTTCCGGCGTCTGGCATGAATTCGATCCCCTCTGCTTCGATGTGGCCCTGATCGTCGCAAGGGTTGAGTCTTTTAGGTCTTCGCCTCGCTCAAAACGGGCGACGGTATCAGGTGAGACCCCTGCCTTGCGAGCCAGGTCTCTTGTTCCCCAACCCAGCGCTACGCGCGCCATTCTACACTGGATTATGTTCATTTCGTAACATTGAATACGATTCTTGTTGATCCGGTGCGCTTAATGGATTTATCGTACCCCTGATACGATAATGGTGGCTGGCGGGGCGGTTGCTGAGGGAAGAGCAACCTGCCTTTACAGCCTGACCGTAACCCAAGAGCAGTTGAGAACTCGGATCATGGCTGATTCCGACAATAGCACGACTTGCCTTTCGTCACGCGCAGGAAGGTGCTTGCGGGAACGGCAATCGCAATGGCGGCGACACAGGCTAATCGTTTGCTCGCAGCGAGTTGGAGGGTGATGACGCCATTGATCCTGCGGTGGCGGTGTGGAAACGATGGCAGGCGGCTTGGGAGGAGACTGACGGCTTTGCAATCAGCAGCAGCGGTTGGAGAGGGTACTTATCGAGACCGTTGGTTTCCCTTGCACGACAGTGAAGTTGTCCGACGGCGGGAACGTGACCGTTCCGCGGGAGGAAGCCCGGCGACATCTTCAACTTCGGCTTCGGACACCAGCCCGCAGATCGTCGAAGCCTTCAAGGGCGGCTGGGTGCAGCTGACGGCTGACCAGCAGCCTTTCCTGCAGGGCTATCTGCCGATCCTCAGCCTCTGCCAGCAGGTGGTACTGGGTCTGGCGCCAATGAATGTCGACACCGGCGCCGGCTTCGTCACACCTGAGAATTACGAGATCGTCGCCGAGCTGGCCAAGCAGGCGCTACGCTGACCTCCCAAGCCGTCGGCCGGGATTGAGCCCGGCCGACGGAGCCGACCGGCGACAAGCCGGCAAGAGACAATCAAGCGAGGATACGATGGCCGAACGCATCATCGAACTGCGCGACATCAGCAAGTCCTATGGCCCACGTCTATGCCTTGGGTGGGGTCAATCTCAGCGTCGACCGCGGCGAGGTGGTCGGCCTCATCGGCGACAACGGCGCCGGGCAAGTCGACGCTGATCAAGATCCTGTCGGGCGTGGTCAAGCCGACCAGCGGCGAGATTCTCATCCGCGGCAAACCGGTGACCGGATGGAGTGCGGCGCGCGCTCGCGCGACGCCGGGCATCAGAGACGGTGTTCCAGGACCGGGCGCTGGCCGTACAGCAGACAATCGTGCGCAACATCTTCATGGGCCGCGAGCTCACCGGCTTTCTCGGCTGGCTGAAGGTCAACAAGGAGATCGAGGAGGCGAGCCGGCTGAATGCGCGAGATCGGCTTCACCTCGAAAGTGTTCACGCCGCAGTCGATCGTCGGCCAGCTGTCGGGCGGGCGAACGCCAGGGCGTGGCGATCGCGCGGGCCATCTACAAGCAGGCGGAGCTGATCATCCTAGACGAACCGACGACGGCGCTGTCGCTGACCGAGACCGCCAAGGTCTTCCATTTCGTGCGCAGGTGCGGGCGAGCCGGCCGTCTCGATCCTGTTCATTCGGCCACAACATCCATCATGTCTTCGACAATCGCCGATCGCTTCGTGGTGCTGGACCGCGGCAAGGTCGCGCTCTCGGCCGATGCGGCGCGAGGTCAAGTCGGCCGAAGACCTCATCAACTTCATGGAAGATGTCGCGCATCCCGGCGGATTGCCCGGGCTGCACGAGGCCGCGAAACGGAGCAGCGAGCGCGATGAGCAAGACCATGGAACCCGATCTCGATAGCTCGGCGGGCATGGGTGGGGCAGCTCGGAAAGAGTGGAAACACCCGTCCGATCACTAGGCTGCGCGGCTTTGTCCTCGACAACCGGGCGGCACTCGGCAACGCTCGCCGTGTTCATCGTCATGATGGCGGTGTTCATGATCGCCAACCCGACCGTACTTCACCACCTGGATCTCTACAGCTCGGTGCTGACCACGCTGCCGGTGGCGCTGTTCGTGGTGGTGCGTGCGGTCTTTGTCGTCACCTGCGGCGAGATCGACCTGTCGTTTCCAGCGACGATGGGTTTTGCTTCCTGGGTCCTTCGCGCTGGTCGGCAGGCCGGCTACGATCCGTTCCTGGGCATTGCCGCGGCACTCGTCACCGGCATGCTGCTCGGTTCCTGGTCGGCTCGCTGGTCGTCTATGCGGGCTGTCGTCGCTGATCGCCACGCTCGGCATGAATGTCCTGCTGCGCGGCCTGA